>JBDTEB010000592.1:0-5456 GCA_039922795.1 Chitinophagaceae bacterium | reverse complement strand
TTCCTTAAAACTTATTTCGTGTATGCCATCGGGGAAGATCCAGCTTTGTTTACCCAGGGAGAGTGAGATAGTGTCAGAGCCAAGAAGGTGTCTGTCGTTATTATCCACTTTGGTGAAGTTGATAATATTAACGCTGATGTGGTCGCCCTGTAATGGTTTTGTGCCATTCCTCTTTGCGTAAGTAAAAGACAAATCTTTTATACTGAAAGAATGGGCATTGAAATGGCTTAATGTTTTCTCTAGAAAATTTAAAATATCTGAAGTTTTAAAAGCGGCCGTTCTTTTTGAAATGGCTTCAGGTTCTTTATTTACATAAATAGAAATGTTCGGCTCCACAATAGAAAGACTGTCAACAAACAATTTTTTATCAAAAACCAAACTCTTCCAAGAAGTAAAAGAAAAATAAATTTCAGGGACTTTTACATTGTAAAATTGATTTGGACTAATCGAATCCAGGCAACGGAGTGACACTTTTTTGAGGGTGATTGTTTTATCAAAGAATGAGACGGTCGCTTTATCCGCATCGAAAGCATATTTGCCGGCAGATTCTTTGGTTACCAAAAACTGAAGACTCTCCTTAAACCGGTGCACTACTATATAATAGAGTATCCCTATTATAGCAACTAAAAAAACAGAGAAAAAGATTACTAATTTTCTAAAAAAATGCTTTTTATTTTTGCCTTCAGTCTTCATTTCATCAAATTAATTTTGATTGAAGATTTTCTGTGATAAGAAGAGCAAGAAAGCGAAAATTAACAAACTGGTAAGAATCTGTTTAATATTTTAATGTATTAATAGTAGAATCTTAATCAGAAAATTCTATACTAATTATGGGATGAAATAAACTAAAGCACTTTGGGAGGGGCATAAAAAAACCCGGATAAACCTGGTTTCTAATATTGAAGACCTATGAAGACTACATCAAATATGTTTCAATCAGCATGCCTGTTTCAAAACTCCCAGAGACCTACTTATATTAAAGTGACATTCAACCGTTTATGATATTTCTCAATAGATTTCGCTCTGTGACAAGCTCATAATCATTCCATTATTTGGAAAAATCTCTTAAGGTTTGGGAAGAATCGAGGCAAGTAAGCTAATGTGTTAAGCCTTAAAGAATAAAAACCCTCATGCATAAAGTACATGAGGGTTTTTAATTCTAGTCATTTATTGGACAGAATCAGTATTAATCGTGGGTTGCTGACAACTGTGCACGTACTTCCCCTCCTGGGATGGTAGTAGTGTGAACATTGTAATACAATTTACCGGCAAGCAATGCAGCTTCCTGATCAACAGTGAATGTATCTACCCCTGAATAAGTTCCGGAAGTGGCTGAAGTAAACCCGGTAATCGGTATTAATACGGGCGCGTTAACACCCATGTCGGCAGGTCCATGAAAATGCATCATGGTGGCATTGGTAGTAAGGCCCGTCCAATTCACGGTAAACTGCAAAATTCTCACTCCTAAACGGTAAGATCCCGTAACGGTACTTGTTCCATTAGACATGTTTGCCGGAACTTCCTGCTTGCCACTGCCGCTTCCTGTGACGGTATAGGTGTCCTTCTTATCATCTTTCTTCCCACAGTTTGTAACTAATGTGGCCGCTGACAAAATGATCATTGATGTAATAAAATACTTACGCATAATTGATTAATTGGTTAAAAAGCTTTCGTTATAATCTTCCCTTACAATAATAATGCCCTCAGCCTGACTTAGTAAACGCGGCCAGTTGATATTTTTGAATCAACACACATCGCCAAAAACCGGGGCAAACATTTTGCCGCTTGTTCGGTTTAATCATAATTGCCGGCTTAACAGGCGATTTAGCTCAACGCTTAAAGGTGGAAAATGGTTTGCTGCAAATGCGTAATAATGTAAGCCGACCGTTCAAATGGGAGAAGGATGAACAAAATCAACACATTCCGCGCCTTAAAAAGCCGAAATTACCGACTCTATTTCGCGGGACAATCCATCTCCCTTATCGGTACCTGGATGCAGAAAACCGCCGTCAGCTGGTTGGTCTATTCACTCACACAGTCGAAATTTATGCTGGGGCTTTCGCTTTTCGCCAGCATGTTTCCTTCCTTCGTATTTTCTTTTCTCGGTGGGGTTACCGCAGATCGTTACAATCGATACCGCATCCTCCTCGTGACCCAGGTGGCCTCCATGATACAGGCAGTGCTGATCACGCTGCTGGTATTATCGGGGCACTTTAATGTCTGGTCTATCCTTGCCCTGAGTTTCGTACTTGGGGTCATCAATGCTTTTGATGTACCTGCAAGACAATCACTGGTGAATGAACTGATAGAAAACAAGAACGACCTGGGCAATGCGCTGGCACTGAATTCCTCCATGGTGAATCTGTCCAGACTGATAGGGCCGGCGCTGGCAGGATTTCTGCTCGCAACCTATGGAGAAATCGTTTGTTTCGGCTTAAATGCGGTGAGTTTTATTGCGGTGATCGGCTCGTTGCTGATGATGCGGCTGCAGGAGACAGCCACGGTGCCCCGCACCAAAAATATCGGGCAGGAAATGAAAGAAGGCTGGAACTATCTCACACATGCCCGGTCTATCAGGTTCACCATTAGCATGCTGGGTTTCGTAAGTCTTTTTGTACTCCCTTTCAGCACGCTGATACCGGTTTACGCCAAGGATATCTTTAAAGGCACCGCAAAAACTTTTGGCATCATCGACAGCATGATCGGACTCGGTGCCCTTAGCGGTGCACTCTTTCTTGCCTCCCTAAAGGCGGGTAGAAATTTGAGGAAGATCCTCGGCATCAATACCATCATATTTGGCCTGGGACTTATATTCTTTTCCCACATGCAATATTACCCGCTGGCGCTACTCTTCGCCATGCTGGCAGGTTTCGGCATGATGTCGCAGATCACGATCAGCAACACCCTTATCCAGACAACGGTTGATCCATCCATGCGAGGCAGGGTAATCAGTTTTTATGCCATGGCCTTTTTCGGAATGCAGCCGTTGGGTGGGTTGTTGATCGGGACGATTTCTCAATATATCGGTGTTCCCAATACCGTTTTGGGGGAAGGAATAATTGCGCTGGTGATCGGTGTTATGCATCTTAGGTTTTTAAGAACCAACAAAGCGATGGCGATTAAGACTGATAAGATTGTTCAGCCGGTAGAGATGGCGCCCGCTTAGAATTATGTTAGATTAGCTACGAGATTTGTTGACACCTCTTCTGATCACTTTGCCCTGATTAATCGCGACACCAAAAAAAACCCGGATAAACCGGGTTTCTAATATTGAAGACCTATGAAGACTACACTGGCTATATTTCAATCGGTGTGCCTGTTTCAAGAATTAAGATGAAGATTTAAATCCATGCTGTCTTTCAATGCATTACACTCATTATTAGCCAATTTAATCTTTGCAGAGCTTATAAACCATTCATTTCTATTCCATTTTTGGGAACAATTTTATGTCAGATGGGAATGAAGGCACCGAAAGTCACCTGCATCTTCCCTACATTTGGTCAGGTGATTTAACCCCTTAAATTTTTCTTAATATGTTCAGGAAATTATTTCTATCCGCTTCCATAGCATTCGCAAGCTGTTCGGCTTTCGCGCAAGCTTTGCCGGCGCTCGACAAAAGCCCGATGGATATGGCGTACTATCCAGACAACTTTGCCCACGATCGCAAGGCCGGTGAGAAAGCCATTATAAGAATTACATACGGCCGCCCCGCCAGGAACGGTCGCGAGATCTTCGGAAAACAAACACCTTATGATAAAGTCTGGCGACTCGGTGCCAACGAAGCCAGCGAAATAAAATTTTATCAGGATGCACAGTTCGGAGGCAAATCGGTTAAAGCAGGCACCTATTCACTTTTCGCCATCCCAGGAGAAAAAGAATGGACCATCATTCTCAACAGCGATCTCGACTACTGGGGCGCTTATAGCTATAAACAACAAAACGATGTACTTCGGGTGACCGCTCCCGTTACCAGGACCGATACGCCGGTAGAAAACTTTACCATCCAGATGGTAAAAGCCGGGGACGCCGGTGTTCTAAAAATGGCGTGGGATAATACCGTGGTGGAGTTGCCGATTAAATAACGGCAATCCGGTTACTTGAGGCCGAACCAACAATCGTCGCCTTTCGCTCTTTCGATTGAGCGAAGACGTATTGCCTACAAACCCCACCAGTAATTAAATTTCAATACCAGTGCACGGCTCCTCACGGAGAACGGGTAGTCTAAATAATTATCTGTGTAAACAAGAAAGAGATCCGAAGCAGGGCGATATCTCCACTGGAAACGCGCATTGATATTGGTATTCTTCAACTGCTGATTGTACTGCACATACGTGGTGAAAAATAACTTGTTCGTCATCGTTAGATCCACCTTCGGACCCACGATCCAGAACGATGATCTTGACCAGGGAAATGGAAGATCCAGATTATTATAAGATGCAGTCAGCAACAAATTAAGGATCGGCTGAAAGCGGTAGCCTATATCTGCTGACAAAGTCAGTTTGCGACCATCAGCAAAATAACTTCCATAGCGCGCAGCCACGCGATAGGTAAAAAGGCTTTGCGGTTTGGAGATAAACTCCGCACCCGCCGAGTTGTAGTTATGCCTGGAGCCTTTGGCTAGCGTAAATCTTCCATTGTTTGTCGGGTCGAAAGGAAAGAGCAGCTCTACATAATCGTGAATAAACCCGGGAGCCAGCGTGGCCTTGTTGCGGAAGGTAATAAGGTAGGAAAGCTGGGTCTCATCATCTGTCTTGTGAAATGACGGGTCAAAGAAATACGTTGAGATCAGTTGCGGACCATGTGTGAGCACAGAACTGTGTTTTGGAAAAAAGAAATAGGAAACCTGCGGATTAAATTTTACATAGCCCTGCCGGGGAACATAACCAACTTCTGCATTATAATGTCTCCCCGCATATTCGTATGCTCCATTTATCAGCCATTGTTTGCTGGAATATTGCAGGTTGGCCGCATTGGAAAGATCATCTCCCTTTCTGCCCGGACTAAACGATTTTAAGACCACCGCTTTTCCCGTCCACAGATTATTGGAAGAGGCCAGATTATATTCCAGTCCGAGATTTCGATTATACAGGGAATATTTATTACCCGCAGAATCTCTGGAATTCAGCGATTGTTTGTTTACCATGAGGATGCCGATGTTCGATCGCGCGAACACTTTGCGTTGCAGGGCAAAGACGGTGAAGTTCTGCGAAGGCAATCCGCTTCCTTCCTGTTTCGCGGTCTTCATATCCATCAGGCTTATGCGCCAGTTACGGTTCAGTTTCCCGCTTAGTCTTCCACCAAATTCTATCGGCACACCGAGACCGATTCTTCTGGAGAAAAATGGTCGCAGGCTGGGGTAACCAAAATTATTTATCTGGTCTCCGTTCTCGAGAAAAAACTGCCTTTTTTCAGGGAAGAATAATTCATAACGATCCAGGTTGATCACCTGTTTATCC
>JBDTEB010000591.1:0-4212 GCA_039922795.1 Chitinophagaceae bacterium | reverse complement strand
CCTTATGGGAACAATCCATCATTTGCTTTAAGTACCTCAATGCCTCCGGCCAATCTGGTGAACGAATTGGTTACTTCGAGTGAGGCCGGTTTAGATTTAAAATTTCTAAACAATAGATTGGGATTTGATTTCACGGCTTACCGCTCGGTGGCAAAAAATCAAATATTAAGCGCACCTATCTCTCCAACAACAGGATTTAACACGCAAACAATAAATGCCGGACAGGTAAACAACTGGGGAATAGAAGCCACTATCACTGGTACACCGATAAAAACTGACAAATTTTCCTGGGATATCACGGCAAACTGGAGCACCAATAAAAACAAAATCATTGCCTTAAATGGGGATATTAAAAGATTACAGCTTTATAAAACAGAAGGTGACGAAGTAATTGTCGTAGCGGACGTAAATGGTTCATACGGAGATATGTGGGGTAAAGGTTTTGTTTACAATGAAAGCGGAAAGCGTATCGTAGATCAGGGTGGCGTGCCTTTAACCAGCGAATTGAAAAAAATAGGGAATATCATGCCTGACTGGTTGGGAAGCATAAATAACTCTTTTTCCTACAAGAGTTTTAATTTCAGTTTCTTAATTGATGCCCGTTGGGGAGGTAAAATTTATTCAAGAACCAATCAGGATGGTTGGGCAACGGGTGCGCTAACCAGCACAGTTGGAATAAACGCAAAAGGGGCTTCTGTCAGGGACCCGCTTAATGTGGGTGGAGGATATTTGTTCGATGGAGTTTTTCAGGACGGGAAAGCCAATGATGTATATAAGTATCTGGACGATTTCAGATGGGATCCCTTCGCCAGGGCAGAAAGATGGATCTATGACGCTACTTACGTAAAGCTCCGTCAGATAACCCTCGGTTATCAACTGCCAAGATCTTTGGTTGGAAAAATCAAGGTAAGCGGTATCGATGTATCTGTATTTGCCCGGAACGTGGCCATACTGTACAAGAACAGTGAAAACTTTGATCCGGAAGTGTCAAACAGAGGTGCGGCTCAGTCTTCCCAGGGATCAGAATTCGCTGCCCCGCCTTCTGCAAGAAATATAGGTGCCCGGATTCGAATTACTTTTTAAGACAAAGACAAAATGATTTTTAAAAGAGGTAGTAATATGAAAATGCATATTAAAATAATCGCCGCAGTTTTTTTGGTGTCAGCAACTTACAGCTGTACCAAAAACTTTGAACAGATGAATACCGATCCCAACAACCTGACCCAGGTTCCTTATTCAGCTTTAATTACAAACGCCGAAATAAATATATTAAGAACGTATAATCCAATTCTGAACCAGCAGGCAAGTTGGGCTCGATATAATGTGCGTACGGTTTATGTACACGACGAAAGGTATCAGGTTACCGGTGCGAATACCAATTTTAATGTGTACAGTGGTCAATTTGAAAATTTAAAGAAGGCCATGCAGCTGGCCGAAAAGGCGCAGGATAAAAACTCTGTGGCGTTGGTAAAAATAATTCGTTCGTATGCTTTTCAAAACCTGACCGATCTGTATGGAGATATCCCCTATTCGGAAGCACTCAACGCTGATGATCCTCAAAAACCAACTATTTATCCCAGGTACGATTCGCAGAAGAGTATTTATATGGATCTTATTAAACAACTTAAGGATGCCAATGCGATGATGGATCCATCTGCCAATCTTGGACCTGCGGACGTTGTTTTTAATGGGGATATGAAGATGTGGAAACGGTTTTGCAACTCTCTGTTATTGCGAATTTATATGAGAATGTCGCTGGTTGATCCTGCAACCGCAAAGTCTGGAATAGAAATGATCGCCGCTGATCAGGCCACTTATCCTGTGATAAATTCCATTGCCAATGCTTCCTTTAAATACTGGTTGGCGAGCGACCCTAATTATCGTAGTCCTTATTATATGCTTCCTGCTGATGCTACAAAGCAACAAAATGCCACATCAGAGTTCATGATTAATTTCCTTAAAGGCAGAATGGATCCCAGGCTTCCTGTTTATGCTGAACCAGCCGCTAACACAGGGTTGTTTACCGGTCTGGCATTGGGTGCGGAAGGCAACTCCAATGCTTTATCAATAATGGGGGTTGCCCGGTTTCGGGCCGCCAATTCTCCCACAAGGATGATGAGATATTCGGAGGTGCTCTTTATTTATGCCGAGGCAGCGTTAAACGGATGGAATGTAGGAATGACTGCTAAAGATGCTTACGAGGCCGCAGTAAAGGCAAGTTTCGATGAATATGGCATTGGTGCAGGAAGTTATTTGTCAGGCCCGTTGGTAGATTTTAACGGCGGAACAAATCAAAGGCAACTGATCGGTGATCAAAAGTGGTGTGCCCTTTATCCCGATGCGAACCAGGGTTGGGCGGAGGTACGTAGATCAGGATACCCAGTTTACGTGGCCACCACTGAGCCACAAAGTTCCCTTTTTCCGGGTAAGGGAACAATCAAACGAATGCCGTATCCATATACTGAAGCGATATCAAATCCGGATGGCTTCAACGCGGCTATCGCTGCTCAACCTGGAATTGTAAATGAAAAATTTGGCGCTGGTTTATGGTGGGCTAAAAAATAATAAATCAATTTTTTTATGAAAAAGTATATTCTTTCAATCGTCATTTCCTTGTTTGCTGTTTTATGTTTCAGCACTGGTGTTTCAGCCCAGAAAAGGCAGATAAACGGCATAGTACTCAGTGCTGACGGAAAAGGCATTCCTTCGGCAACGGTTACCGTTGTTGAAACCAGAGAGGCCACCACCACTGATGAACGAGGTCGTTTTGCAATAAAGGCATTGAGCGGTCAGCATGTAGAAGTTACGTCCGTAGGGTATCTCACCCAGTCTTTTGATATAGGTACGAAAAATGACTTGAATATCAGTCTTTCACAATCGGGTAAAGACCTGAGCGAAGTTGTTGTTACGGCATTAGGTATAAAAAAAGAAAAAAGATCCCTGGGTTATTCGGTACAGGAAATAAAGGGAGATGAGGTTAATCTGGCAAAGGATCCTAATATCGTAAACTCTCTCTCTGGAAAGATAGCCGGGGTACAGGTCACGAGCGGTGGAAGTTCCATCGGTGCATCCTCACGTATCACCATTCGTGGCAACGCTTCGCTGGGTAATAATACCCCGTTGTTCGTTGTTGATGGAACTCCCATCAGCAATTCAGCCGCCAGTCTTGATGGTCAGGGAGGGGTGGATTACGGTAACGTTACCTCAGATATTGATGCCAATGATATTGCCACGGTTACTGTGTTGAAGGGTTCTGCGGCGGCGGCATTGTATGGAAGCCGTGCTACCAATGGCGTGGTGCTGATAACAACAAAAAAAGGAAGTTCAGGGGCAAAATCTTTTGGTGTTGAACTATCCAGTTCATATGTCACCGACAAACCGGCGTACTTTTTAAAATTTCAGAATAAATATGGTGGCGGTTCAAATGGAAGTGAATTTATTTGGAAAAGAGATAACCCCGCTTTAAGCTACCAGGATTATTCAAAGCAGTTTGGTTACAACTGGGTTGATGGAAATGGTAACGGCATTCATGATGACAACCCCATTAGCTGGGGGCCCAGGCTGGATGCGGGTCTTTTACTGGACCAGTGGTCCACCGGCCCCAACAGTCCATGGATATCCAGACCAAATAATATAAAAGATTATTATCAAACTGGAAATGTGGCAGAGCAGAATGTCGCTGTTTATTCAAAAGGCGACAAAGCTTCCGGACGCGTGGCCTTCAGCCGCACGGATCAGAAGGGGATTGAATGGAATACCGGTCAGGTGCAGAATACGCTCAGTGCCAATATAACATTGACCCCGGATCCCAGACTTACTGTTGAGGCCAACGTTAATTACCTGACAAAAAATTCTACTATCCCGCAAAATGGCTATTCAGGGTCTATGATTGATTTTGCCTGGTTTCAAAGAGACATCGACACTAAATACATGTGGCAGCAATTTCAAAAAATGGGTAATAAAGGATATATATCCCCTTTCCTGGATAATAATTATTATAAACTCACCAATACCAATAAACTATTGAGAAACAGGTTGTATGGCAATACTTCTGTAAAATATAAAGTCAATGATTGGTTCAATGTTTTGGGCAGGGTGGGAACAGATTTTTACAATGAATATCGCAAGGGAATTACGCATGCGGGTACTGCAAATAATCGCAGCTCCGGCCGGGGAGGCCAGTTTAATCAATCACAGTCTTACAACCTGGAG
>JBDTEB010000590.1:0-8002 GCA_039922795.1 Chitinophagaceae bacterium | reverse complement strand
AGGCTGAAGGGAGAGGGCCAGAATACCCAGGGACTGGGCGCCCGAATCTGGCTGTATAACCAGGAAGGCGTGCAGCGGGTTGACCAGATGCCGGGACGTGGTTTTCAGTCCAGTGTTTCGCCGGTTTTGCATTTCGGACTGGGAAACAGTTCGAAGATAGACTCACTGCGGATCACCTGGCAGTCGGGTAAAACTTCGTTGCTAAAATCTGTTGAAGGCGACCACGAACTGATACTGGAAGAATCGGCAGCGGCCGGATCAGCTGTAGTAACGCCCCAGATAAACAGCCTCTATACCGAAATTCCTTCTTCTCTGCCCGGAACCTTTTCGATTGAAAAAGTGAATGACTTTAAAAGACAGCCACTACTGGTCAATCCACTTTCTGCAACCGGGCCCTGCCTGGTGAAAGTCGATTTCAATCGGGACGGGCTGGAAGATATATTCGAAGGAGCATCTGGCGGCAAGCCTGCGACAATTTACCTTCAACAGAAAAACGGGAGTTTTATAAAAAGTTTTCAGCCAGAACTTGACAAGGATCTGGGATCACAGGACGCCGATGCCGTGATGTTTGATGCCAATAACGATGGTTACCTGGATCTTTACGTCTGTAAAGGCGGATATCACCAGTTTGAATCTGAAGATTCGCTATTGCAGGACAGGCTTTATCTCAATGATGGCAGCGGAAGGCTTGCCAGCCAGCAGTCTTTCCTTCCATCAATGCGCGTGTCAAAGAGTTGCGTACGGATGGCCGATATTGACGGCGATGGTGACCTTGACCTTTTTGTTGGGGGAAGAGTGATTCCAGGCAGATATCCCGAAACACCCGAAAGTTTCTTGCTGATCAACGATGGCAAAGGAAGATTTTCCAATCAAATAGACAAATTCTGTCCTGAATTGAAAAGGATAGGAATGGTAACGGACGCGGCCTGGACTGATATGAACAACGACAAATTGCCCGACCTGGTGGTGGTGGGTGAATGGATGCCCGTTCTGGTATTTATTAACGGTAAACAGCATTTGACGAATAAAACAATGGATTATTTTGAACGGCAATACAATGGCTGGTGGAATTCGTTATTATGTACGGATCTGAATGGTGATGGAAGGCCTGACCTGGTAGTGGGAAATCTTGGGCTCAATACGCAATGCAAGGTAAGCGAGCATAAACCTGCAGAACTTTATTACAAGGATTTCGATCATAACGGTTCCATTGATCCCATACTTTGCTTTTACATTGGAGACACCAGTTATCCTTATGTGTCGAGAGACGAGTTGCTGGAGCAACTAACTGTGATGCGTACCCGATTTCCAGATTATAATTCATATGCGGATGCTCGTCTTGAAAACATCTTTACGCCAGCGGAATTGGAAGGAGTAAAAAAACTCAGGGCCGACTTCCTGGAGAGCGCCTGCTTTGTCAGTACCGGCAAACAAAAATACAAACTCGTTCCGCTTCCCATACAGGCGCAGTTTTCTCCCGTTTTTACTATTAACAGCGGCGACTATAATAAAGATGGCCACCCTGACCTGCTTTTTTGTGGAAACATGAACAGTGCCAGGCTCCGTTTCGGGAAATATGACGCAAATTATGGATTAATAATGTCTGGTGACGGTCAGGGAAATTTTAAAAGCATGGGCCAACGCCAATCCGGACTGCACCTGCGCGGAGACGTTAGATCAGTAATCAAAATAGGAGACAGACTCATCTTCGGAATAGGCGGTGCGCCGCCTGTAGTGTATAAATCCCGATAGAACGCGCTCATATCGGTTTTGTACATCCAAAAGCCCTAATTTTAGAGCGCTGATAACGTGGCCTCGTGATCGGAAGTTTTGCGGCGCGTTTTAGATCATTATGAAAAGAATCGTGTCTTCCAGCTTTTTCAGGGGAATAAAAAAACCGATATCTTCTCTAAGCAGAAGTTACCCGATCTTTCTATTTGCTTTCATGTTTCTGGTAGTTGTAATTATTTTCCTTATAGTTCATTATAATGATGTGGCAACCTACGGCCGCTCCGTTAATCACTCACAGGAGATCAGGTCTGCTTATCAAAACCTTGCAAGCGGCACCAAAAGCGCCCAGATCCTTGCCTCCGAGCTGGGCAAACACCATTCCATAGTTCTTACGGAATATCTCAAGGGAGATATATCCAGGGTTCCGAGGGATATTGATTCCTTAAAAAAGCTTATCGGAAAAGATTCAGAACGGCGGGTTAACCTGGATACGATCGTTATGTTGTTCCAATCCCAGATTCAGTGGATGAGTAAACCGGAAATAAAGTTTTCTGAAGACTCCCTGCAATCACTGAATCATGTAAAAGGCCTTATCACTCTGCAGGGAAGAATTTCAAGACAGATCGAGAATGAGAGCAATCACCTTAGAGAAAAGATCAGGGATTATGAAAATTCAGAACAATTACTGAATGTTCTCATCATGGGAATCAGTGTGATTTCGCTCGTAATGTTTGCCGGAATATCTGTGTCGAATATTGTTGAGATCAACCGCAGGGCAGGGGTAGAATCCTTCCTTGAATCAGTGCTCAATAATTCACAGAACGCTATCGTCGTCTGGGAGTCAGTAAGGAAAGATGGCGTGATCGTCAATTTCAAAGCAATATTGGTGAATGATTCCGTCGAAAGAAATTCTCCTTTTACGGCGGATGACATATTGGGCAGGTTAATGAGTGAGGTGTCACCAGAAACAGGCAACCGGGAGCGCTTCAATATTTATGCAAAAGTCACAGAGACGGGGAAAAGGGAAGCTTTTGTATCCTCCTACCAAAAAGGAAATGTTACCCGTTGGATGAATGCCAGCGCCTCTAAATTGGGTGATGGATTTATAGTTACTTTTGCGGACATCACCTCGCTAAAAAATTCACAGGCTGAATTACAGGAAAAAATAGAGTTACTCGAACAGTCAAATTCTGAACTGGAACAATTCGCTTACGTAGCGAGTCATGATCTGCAGGAGCCGCTTAGAAAAATAAAAACCTTCGCCAGCCTCATCAATGAGCGTTTTAACGAACCATCCGCCGCATTCGCAAAAGTTTACCTGAACAAGGTAATTGATTCTGCCAACAGGATGAGCGGTTTGATTTCGGACCTGCTGAGTCTCTCTTATATTTCAGACAGGGGGCAGTTGTTCAGTTTTGTGAACCTTAACGAGATCGTGAAAAGTGTACTCAATGATTTTGAATTAATTATCGACGAAAAAAAGGCGGAGATTTGTTTTGAGGACCTGCCCGTTGTCGAAGCGATACCCTCGCAAATGAATCAGCTCTTTTACAATTTGATCAGTAATTCACTGAAATATGCAAAAGATGATGTGCGACCGATTGTTACCGTAAGCTGCTCATCGGTGAGCCCGGATGAACTCGACAAATTATCGCTTCCCAATATTACAAATTACTACCGCATCACCATTAAAGACAACGGGATAGGTTTCGATCCTCAATTTGCTGAGAAAATCTTTGTCATTTTTCAACGTCTTAATAACCGCCAGCGCTTTGCCGGATCGGGGATCGGTCTTGCGCTATGCAAAAAAATCGTCTTAAACCATCACGGTGAGATTTTTGCCGATGCGACAGAAAACCAGGGCGCTGTGTTTGAAATTATCCTTCCCCAGCTTCAGAAACCGAATGTAAAAGCCGTCGGATAAAAAAATTTAAGAGTTGTTCAGATTTGCTACCACACTTATCGTGAGGGCAACTATTACCGTATTGAAAATGAAGGATATCACCCCGTGGAGGAGAACTACCTGCCTGAGTTTTTTGTCTGTCACCTGAACATCTGAAACCTGAAAGGTCATTCCTATAACGAAAGAAAAATAGGCTATGTCAAGGTAATCCGGGAGCTCGTCTCCGGGAAAATCGAGTCCACCCTTATTTTTACCGGGTTTTTTTTTGTCATCACCATAGACCAGGTGAGCATAGTGGTTCGTAAAGATGGTATGCAGCATGCACCAGGAAAAGAAAATTCCCACCATCGATAAGGGCGTGTTCCATTTGGAATCCACCAGTTCAGGATCCTGGCTCCTGCCCAGCAATATAATCCCAAAAATACTGACGAGAACGATGATCAGCACAATCAAAAAGATCAGGGCACGATTTTCATCATTCTTCCACGCAAGTTTGGCGATCTGGTCAGCTTTTGCCGTAGCGAACACGATCCAGCTCAAAGAGATCATCAACGCGCAGAAGAGATCCCATCCTATCATTATCGATGTGTAAGGCTTAGCATTCAATGCCGAACACGCGAATGCTATTCCTGCTGCAATCACCAGGCATCCGGACAGCTTTGCGCCTGCTGAAATATTACTCAGTGTACCCGCAAAACCCGGGAGACGAAACTTTATATTATTGCTTGTGCTGATGTTTAATTTTTCTAATGCAATGTATGAAGTTTCAACAGTATCATCCGCGGTTGTACATCCTAACCCATTTTGCAAGCTTTGCAGCTTGTTTGGCGGTAAATTGTTCGGGTAATAATCGCCAGAGCCACTGGTCACCTGACTTGGCAGGCGTATTCATTCGGCCCGATTCGTCAAGACCCAAAATATCCTGCATCGGCAGAATTACCGTTTTGCTTACGGAGGCATAAGCTGCCTTCGACAAGATACGGTGTGCGTTTTTTTCCCTTACCGACACTCCAAAATAGTTTGACATGTTTTTTCTTTCGAGGCTGCTGCTGTCCTTTCTGAACCAACCTTTACTGGTATTATTATCATGAGTGCCAGTATAAGCAACCGAATCGATGGTGTAATTATGCGGAGTATTTACAGAAATACTTATGTCGTCACCAAACGCAAATTGCAGAACCCGCATGCCGGGAAGTGAATAGTCATCGCGCAACTGGTACACATCCGAAGTAATTTCACCCAGGTCTTCGGCAATGAATGGCATAGATGGAAAATTCTGCTTCAATACTTTCAGTAGATGGTCCCCGGGACCCGGCTCCCAGGTTCCTCTGATGGCTGTTGTTTCTCCGGCATCCACTTTCCAGAATCCCGCAAAGGCTCTAAAATGATCCAGGCGCAAAAGATCCACAAGTTCAAGGTTTCTTTTAATCCGGTTTATCCACCAGGCATAGCCGCTTTGCGCTAAAACGTTCCAGCGAAATACCGGCATCCCCCAGAGTTGTCCCTCTTCGTTAAAATAGTCTGGTGGAACCCCGGCCACACCAATCATATTACCGCTCTCATCAAGGTCAAAAATCTCGCGGTTGGCCCACACGTCGGCAGAATCATGACCGATATAAAAAGGCAGATCACCGATCAGCCTGATATTCAGATTTGCACAATAAGCTTTGAGTTTTTCAAATTGACAATCAAAAATAAACTGTAGCCATTTTTCTTTGTCGATTTCATTCGCATGCTCCAGGGAGAAATCCTCCAGCGCAGATTTTATGCGATTTTTAAATGGCGCTTCCCAGTGAATCCAATGCTGCTGCTGGTGATGATCTTTTAAAACAAAAAAAAGGGCATGATCTTCCAGCCACCACGCTTGACGTTTTGCAAACTCTTCATAAGCTTCTTGCAGTTCCGTTCCGGGCGACTTGTTGAAATTGGCAAATGCCTTGTCAAACAAATCGTTCCGAAATTTCTCTGCAAGGGCAAAGTCTGCCTTATCTGACGAATCAAAAGTATTCACGGGCATTTCCAGACCAGGAAGGTACTGTTCTGCAAGCAACTCCGGACTAATCAGTAACGTGTTGCCTCCCATCGCTGAATAACTGCTGTACGGTGAGTAACCGCTGCCGCCAGTTACAGGATTAAGGGGCAGCATTTGCCAGTAGCGTTGTTGTGCTACCGAAAGCTGGTCCGCAAAAGTATAGGCTGCCGGGCCGAAATCGCCTGTGCCGTACTTTGAAGGCAATGAAGTGATAGAAAGCAACACTCCGGCAGATCTTTCCGTTTTCCCGGCTTTAAGGCGGATAATGTTTACCGGAAATTGTTTAAAAAGATCCCCCGCCAAGATACTGCCATCCTGGATTTTCCATGTTTCATCGAATAGGGTGTTCATGTTTGCAGGGGCAGCGGTTGGAATGATGATCCGGGTATTTTTCCAGTCAACATTCCCGATTAATGCTGAATCAGCTTTGTGCTGAAGTGCAGTGAACCGCGGCACGACGGTAATCATCCAATTATCACCCCTGACCCTCGCAAAGGCGAAAAGGTGATCCCTGAATTTGCCCTTTATTTTAAGTGGCACATATTTTCCACTGGCAAAAATCCCTGGGTCATTTTTCCTTTCGTTTAAAAGTATCCAGGTGAGGAACAATTTAATATGTCCAGTATATCTTTCCTGCCACAGATTTACGAGCGTTTCTTTCTCGTTGGCGATAAAGGATTGTTTTATTTGTTCCAGTGTACCTGATCTTGCCAAATAATTGACTGCAGTGCGATTGTCGGGATCTACGAGTGAGAGATCCCAGAACTCGGAACCCTGGTACACATCAGGGACCCCGGGAGCCGTCATCTTCAAGGTCAGTTGCGATAGGGAGTTAATCACAGAGAAGTCGGCAACCCGCACCAGGAACTGATGAAATGAGTCATAGAAGTCTCCCTCTTTATTAAGTATAATGGAGAGAAAATCATGGATGTTTTTTTCATAGCCAAGATCCGGATTGCTCCAGTTTGTTCTTGATTTTCCTTCTCTTAACGCCTTCACAAGATATTCCTGGATTCTCTGAAGAAAACCGGTTTCTTGTTCTCCCGGGAATGGGTATGCGCCAAATAGTGCCTGGTAGATAAAGTATTCATCGTTGGGATGAATATGATAATCATCAAGAGTTTGCGAGTTGATTGCCCTCCAGTTTTTAATTTGTGCAAACCAGAGCTCTGGAATCTCTGAAAGCAGGTTCAGCCGCGATCTCGAATCCTCACCTCTCTTGGTATCATGGGTGGAGGTTGCATTCATGGAAAGCGGTGCCTCCATTATTTTTTCCATCATCAGCTGATTAAACTTCCCGCTTCCTATCCCGAACGCTTCCACATCATCACCTACTTCGTTGTGTGCCAGAAAGGGATGATAGGTGTACATCAGCGTATCTTCGACACCCTTGGCCGTGAGCGGCCCGGTGTATTGCATACACCGGCGAAAGAAATGCAGCAGCCGCTTGTTGTATTCCGCATCAAGTCCCAGGCTTCTTACGAGAAACATGTCGCGAACCTGCGAAATGATATTTAGAAGATCGGGGTGTGTCTTTTCTAATTTATCGAGAATGGCACGCAAAGACTCAATGAGCTCATTGTCTTCAACGGTTGCCGGATAGTACCGGTACACGGGGCATTCGACAAGTATCCCGGCGATAATTGTTTTCAGCTGAGCTGTTTCCTGAAGGGAGAGTGTGGATACGTACCCGGGGTCCAGCGTAACGAACAGGCGAAAAAGATTCTCCAGGTCACCAGCCATGTGTTTATGAAGGATCTCTCTTTTCTTATCCAGCTTTACCTCTGAGGGATTTTCATATTCATCAGTAAATTTTGCATACTTCTTTTTAAAAACGCTTTTGTTCTTTTTATAAGTAAAAAAATTATTAACGATGGATAGAAAATCATAGCCGGTACTTCCGTCAACGGGCCATTTCGGAAGCTTCTCATCGCGCTGCAGAATCTTTTCTACGACCAGGTATTTGTCGGGCCCGATTTCTTCGCGGAGTCTTTTTAGATATTCCGCGGGATCGTAGAGTCCATCAATATGGTCTATCCTTAAACCGTCGAACAAACCCTGCGCGGTATATTCCAGCGTTTTTTCATGAAAGGTTGTAAAGACTTGTTCATCCTGGATATTTAGAGAAATCAATGCATTCACCGTAAAAAACCGTCGGAAGTTTAAAACGGAATCAGTGTCTTCCCAATAGGCGAGTTTATAATGCTGCGCTTCTTCGATCCTTTTGATTTTGTTCGGGTCTTTATTAATGTCATCAACAGAAAGACCAGGACTGGTAATAAATTCTTCTACAGAACCGGCATTCAGCGGGTAGAATTGTTCGCCAACCTGTAGTT
>JBDTEB010000589.1:0-2934 GCA_039922795.1 Chitinophagaceae bacterium | reverse complement strand
AAAATGCAGTTCAACATCAAACGTTTTCATATTGAGACAACAACCCTTCACAACAAATTTCTATTCATAAAAGAAGGGGTTGACAATTACCTCGATGCAGTGACCACAGCGGCAACTCCGATATTATGGATTTCGACCGGCCGTGGGGCGCAGCTAAAAAAACAAAAGATCAAGGTTGCTAATCTGGTGGACGTTATGGGATGGAAGGCAGTGGGGACAAAGCTGATAGATTTCAGTAAGAGCATCGCATTAGAATGGGAACAAACAGAAGCAAAACCTGATGCGCAACAAAAACTGTTCTAGGAGTTTATTTTTTTCGACGCAGTCGCACGGAAGAATTTTGAGTAAGACTGCTTGACAGGTAAACTTCATAACGTTTCTCACCATCATAGATGACCATCAATGCAGTATTTGGTGGAAACTTACCCAGGTTTTCAGCAAACATGCTCAGCTCGTTGACCTCCTTTGACGGATCAAGCTTCAAATAAATATTTAGCGCCTGGGCAGTGAGTGCCTGTTTTGTGACCACAGGGATTTTGTTAAGGAATACGCTAATGCTGTCGCCATCTATGTCACCGTTATCGTAGAAACTTACGCGCACCGAATCGGAGTTAATTTCGATCTCTTTGCTGTAAACATTTTTGCGTTTGTTGAAAGCCTCCACCAGCCGGTCCATGGCAAAATTGCGCTTACTCACAGTGTCCGGTGCGGCAGACCCGGCGGGAAGCACCGCAGTTTTAGCAGTATCTTTCACTGCGTCATTAACCACAATATCTTCCGGCCGGGGAGCCCATATTTTTTGCGCGATCCGGTTAGTGATCAGGCTATCCTGGTTTGCTTCATTGATATCAAGCGTATAATTAAGCGTTACTTCGGGACAAGTATGAATATATCGTGGATCGGAAATAAAAACACCCTTTATCGTGGTTTCTTTTCTGCTCGAAACTACTGTGCCATAAAAGTCCATAATGCATTCTACGCCATCGATGGAGCTGGCCCTGAAATAAGTGAGGGGGAATTTTTTTATAATGATCTGGCGGTTCTTTTTGTCATAGGTTCCACGAATAAAAAGACTCTTGTATCCATTGCGAAAATAATATCCGAAGATACCTTCTATCTCATCACCCTTTTGTTTGATGATCATCTCGGTGAGATAATTATTATTGCTCCCGGTGAGCATCACATTCGCCTTTCCATACCAGCTACCGGTAAGATCCTGCCCGCGCGTTAGCAGGGAGATAAGTAAAATCGTCACCAGACTTAATAATCTCATGATATGAAGATAACAAGAAAATGATGCAACAACGATACCGTATGAGTACGCAAAAGCGTTAAAAATCATTTCAGATACCGCGCAATTTCACGGTCCGTATCCCGCTTGCGAATGGTATCTCTTTTGTCATGAACCTTTTTACCCTTACCCAGACCAATTTCAATTTTTGCCAGGTTTTTCTCATTGAAGAATATTTTCAGCGGAATGATGGTGTACCCCTTGTCGGTCATTTTCGACTCCAGCTTTTTCAATTCCCTTTTCGTAAGCAGAAGTTTTCGTTCCTGCATGGGTTCGTGCCGTTGGGTTGTTCCAAATGCGTACTCGGAAATATGCAGGTTTTTTACAAAAAGTTCCCCTTCGTGAAACAGGCAATAGCAGTCGTTAAAACTTGCTTTTCCTGCACGCAGCGCTTTCACCTCTGTACCGACAAGCACCATGCCCGCGATATAGGTGTCTTCGATGGAATATTCGTGAAAAGCCGACCGGTTCCTCAAATCTGCCATGTCAAAAAATTAAAGTTGTGAAAGGATCGGCAGTATATTTTGTGGTGCATCTTTTTAACTGGTTAGAAGAGAAAGAACCGTGGCCACTTTATCCTTCATGATTTTTCTGTCAACGATAAAATCAAGAAAACCGTGGTCAAGTAGAAATTCGCTGCGTTGAAATCCTTCAGGAAGATCCCTTTTAATCGTTTCCTTGATTATTCTCGGTCCTGCAAATCCTATTAACGACCCCGGCTCGGCAATGTTGAGATCACCCAGCATGCCAAACGATGCGGAAATGCCTCCGAATGATGGGTCGGTGAGCAATGAAATATAAGGCAGCTTCGCGTCTGTAAGCTGCGAGAGTTTACCTGAAACCTTGGCCAGCTGCATAAGTGAAAAAGCACTTTCCATCATTCTTGCCCCCCCGCTCTTGCAAATGATTATTAGTGAATGCCGGTTTGCGATGCAATAGTCGATCGCTCGTGAAATTCTTTCGCCCATCACGCTTCCGAGTGATCCCCCTATAAACTCAAAATCCATGCAGGCAATGACTACAGGCAGACTGTTCATCTTTCCTGCAGCGATAGTAATTGAATCAGTGATGTTTGTTTTTTTCCAGGTTTCCTGAAGTCGTTTTTCGTAAGATTTGAGATCGGTAAATTGAAGGAAATCGTGTGAGCGTATGTTTTCAAACATCACTTCATATTCGCCATCGAAAAGAATCTCAAAATATTCTTCACTACCGATACGATGGTGATAATTGCATTTCGGACAAACAAAAAGCTGCTCACGAAGATCGGTTACGGTGGATATATAATTGCATTCAGGGCATTTGGTCCACAATCCTTCAGGAGCTTCCTTCTTCTCCGCGGTGCTCGTGGTAATTCCCTTTTTTATTCTTTTAAACCAGCTGGTTTTCGATTCTTCAACGGGTCCATCCTCACCTGCGAGGCTGGCATCAAAATCCTCTTCATGTTTCATCATCAATCCGTTTAAACGGCTAAGATAAAGGAATGCGAGCAAAAAGAGCGGGCCATCGCAATCACCCATCGGCTTTTTGCCCACTGCTGTCGCACCACATTTTTTCTTCCAATTTGTGATTTTCGGTATTCGACCGCCAGGCAGGTAATTTTTCTTTGATCCTAAAATAATTCTTACAAATAAACTTTGAAAGGA
>JBDTEB010000588.1:0-5766 GCA_039922795.1 Chitinophagaceae bacterium | reverse complement strand
ATAAAATTCTGATCATTGAAAACCTGCTGGAAAAGGCCACCGACATTATAATTGGCGGAGGAATGGCTTATACATTTATAAAAGCCAATGGGGGAGAGATTGGCAGCTCCCTTTGTGAACTCGACAGACTTGATACTGCAAGAGATCTGATGAAAAAGGCAGAGGAAAAAGGAGTTTGTATTCACCTTCCCTCCGACTCAACTATCGCTGACAAATTTGCTGCCGATGCAAATGATTCCAATGCACCGAGCAACAGGATCCCTGAAGGATGGATGGGCCTGGATATTGGTCCTTATGCCGCAGAACAGTTTACTAACGTTGTGCTACAATCGAAGACAATTTTCTGGAATGGCCCGATGGGTGTTTTTGAGATGCAGAAATTTCAGCATGGAACGCAAGCGATCGCGAATGCTGTTGCAAAAGCAACTGACAATGGAGCATTTTCGCTTATTGGTGGAGGTGATTCAGTAGCTGCAGTTTACAAGTTCCATGTTGCAGAAAGAATGAGTTATGTGTCCACAGGTGGTGGTGCGCTGATTGAATTTTTCGAAGGGAAAGAGTTGCCGGGTATTGCGGCGGTGGAATGAGCGCCGCCTCGCCAGTATGGATTCAAGCTCTACCTATAAACAGAATCGGGGAACAGGACTTCTTCCAGGAACAAGCCGTGTGAGGGGACGGAAAAATCTGTGGCGGAATTCTTTTTGGTCAGGAAGATCTTTTCAAGATCGCTGATCTGCAGTTTGCCTCTTCCTATTTGCAGCATGGTACCGGTTAAACCTTTTACCATTCCTCTCAGGAAACGATTTGCAGATACCTGGTAGCTGAATTCATTCTCTCCGAAAAACCATTCGCTGCTTTTTACCTGGCAGTCGAAATTTCTCACCTGCGTTTTCTGTTTTGAAAAAGAGGTAAAGTCCACAAATGATTTAATCAGGTCCGCTGATTTTTTGAGTTTTTCCTGATCCAGTGCATAAGGGAAAAAATAAGCCGTGTCTTTTAAGAAAGGATTTTTTTGCGTGTACAGCCGATATCTGTATTGCCGTCCCAGCGCCTGAAATCTGCAGTGCGCATCATAGGTAACTTCCCGAAGACTCTTTAGAACGATTGATGCAGGCAAAATCGCATTCATTTTGTAAATGAACTGAGTATGAAGTGTTCCGTCAAAATCAAAATGAAAAAAATTCTGAAGGGCATGTACACCCGCGTCTGTGCGGGAAGAGCCGGTTAATTCGATAGCTGTTTTCTCGAGTATCTGTATAGCCTTTTCAATTTCACCCTGGATGGTAATGCCATTGATCTGCTTTTGAAAACCGCTAAAATCGGTTCCTTTGTAAGCCACTTCTAAAAAAAATCTCTTCATGGTAAGTTTGTCGCCCACAGAAAATTCCAGCCCGCTCAACAGCGTTTTTGGTTACTGGTGAACCATGGCCCTGAACCTGTTCTTGTAGTAATCATTTAGGATAAGTGATTCAAGGGTGTGAAATTCGGAGGTGTCTGAAACGAAAGGATAGGCAGCATCAAAGAACTGGTAACGTGTTTCGTCTGAAGTAAACAATTCCGTTAGTGCCCTGATTTGTTTTACGGTAAAACATCTGGACTTGAACACTTTTTTTGCAGCCACCAATTTGTCCTCGATGGCATACTCGGTCATAAGCCTCACCCTGAGTTTGTCGACATCGAAATCAGTGGCAAAATTTTTACAATCTGAATTCGCGATTTGGAGAACTGATTTTTTTGGCGTTGTGGCCGCCGGTTTTGTGACTGGAGTGATAACGGGGGTTTCTGTTTCAGCCACCGGGGTTCGCGGTTGAGGCAGGCTTTGAACTGTCCCCTCCTGTTTTACCGGCTCAGCAGTTACCGGGATGGCAACATTTTGTGTTTCTGTGGAAGGTATGCTGATCCTTACAGTATCCGTATTCAGATTGTACTGCTCAAGATATATGGCCTGATATCCAGAAGCAGAAGTTGATTCATTCAGGCGAATAATAAACGGCTTCTCTTTCGCAGAAGGTGCCGTACTAATAACACCTGAGGCAGCGGCCGGATGCATGACCGGGCTTTTTATATTAACTTCCTCTGCATTCTTCCCTGTTCCCGCTTCCTGCTTTTTTGGAGGATCAGCTAATGCCAGTGCCGACGTATCAACAGTTTTTTTTGCGGAATCCTTATTTAAGAGCGGAGGCGTTTGCGCCTGTTTTGCAGGCAGGGAGGTTGCGGCTATCGTTTCTTTTTCAGGTGTGCCAGCCACAAGAGCATTTGCCACTGTATCGGCTTTTGCCTCTTTTGGTAAGGGTTTTGGTGGAGGTGGTGGCTTAGCGGCAGTATAGAGTATAGCTGAATCATTTACCACGTTTGCCAGCATCTCCGAGAAAATGTCCGTCTTTTTGGTGCCTGAATAGTCATCCGCTTTTTGTCCAACCAAATTGCTGCTGGCGAGCAGTTCGGAAGTTCTATAATTATACAAAGCCCAGCCTTTTTCACCCAGATTTTTGATCTGGAAACCAAGATCCTTTTTATTAACCAGAATAACAAAATGTTGTTCTGGAAATGCAGATCGCGCAAAACCTATGTCAAGCTGGTAAGCGCCGTCAGTAAGTTTCGGGATGATCAGGTAACCATTCTCAGATGAGCTATGAACCTGTCCGGAAAGTTTTGCGTAGAAGGGCTGGCGATCATCAGTTTGCAGATAGAGAAAATGATCCTGCTGGCTGACGGCACGAAAACTTATTGAAATAGAGAAAACAAGCAATAGAATTTTAAACATGATTCTTCTGATTACCCTACAAACCTACATTAACTTATTAAACTGGCATCAACAGCAAATATAAGAGCGTTGTTGGGAGGCTGTCAGGGCCAGTCTTTATCATTTTCTTTGCATAACCCTGTTTTTCAGAACTTATATTTGCGATCAATAAATTTATTAATGAAAAGACTATACCTCTTCGCAATTTCTGCTGCCTTCATTTCTACCGTTTTCTCCCAAAAGCCAGAAATTGCCGATACAAGCTGGAAAAAGATCTACAGGGGATCCTATCCACGTACCAATGACCTCGTAAACACCAAACTTGATGTAAAATTTGATTATGCCAAAGCATATCTGTATGGCAAGGCTTGGGTGACCCTTACACCACACTTTTATTCTACAGATTCTTTGCGACTTGATGCCAAGGGCATGGAGATTTTGAAGATTTCCATGGTTGGAAAAAAGGGAATGACCCCTCTGAAATATGAATATGATGGTTTGCAATTAAATATTCATCTTGACAGGAAATATGCCGGAGGCGAGCACTATACGGTATATTTCGATTATGTTTCCAAACCCAACGAAATAGTAACCAAGGGCAGCGCGGCAATCAATGACGCCAAAGGTTTATATTTTATCAATCCCAAAGGGGAAGATCCCGAAACTCCGACGCAGATATGGACGCAAGGTGAAACCGAAGCCAACTCGGTATGGTTTCCTACCATCGACAAGCCAAATCAGAAATCAACCGAGGAGATCACTATGACTGTTCCCGACAAGTATGTGACGCTGTCTAACGGCAAACTGATGAGTTCAAAAAAAAATGCAGACGGTACCCGCACCGACAACTGGAAGATGGAACTCCCACATGCACCTTACCTGTTTTTTATGGGCGTAGGAGAATACAGCATCGTTAAAGATTTCTACAAAGGCAAGGAAGTAAATTATTACGTCGAAAAAGCATACGCACCAGTTGCGAGAAAAATATTCGGGCATACACCAGAAATGATGGCCTTCTATTCCCGGATCACCGGCATCGAATATCCCTGGGTAAAATATTCACAGATCGTTGGTCGTGACTACGTAAGCGGGGCGATGGAAAATACTACTGCAACGCTGCACCAGGAAAGCGCACAGCAGGATGCCCGTGAACTCGTAGATGAAAATAAATGGGAGGATGTGATCTCGCATGAGCTTTTTCACCAATGGTTTGGTGACCTGGTGACCGCCGAAAGCTGGAGCAATCTTACGCTGAATGAATCATTCGCCAATTACAGTGAAACCCTCTGGAACGAATACAAATACGGAAAAGATGCCGGTGATGAGCATGACTATAAAGACAAAACGGGCTATCTGCAAAGCCAAAGCGAAAACAAAAGCCTGGTGAGGTTCCGCTACAGTGACAAGGAAGATATGTTTGATGCGGTCAGCTATAATAAAGGTGGACGAATACTTCATATGCTCAGGAATTTCGTTGGTGACAGCGCCTTTTTCAAATCCCTGAATCTCTATCTCACCACAAACAAATTCAAGTCGGCAGAAGCCACACAGTTAAGACTTTCTTTTGAAGAAGTGACAGGAAAAGATCTTAACTGGTTCTTCAACCAATGGTATTTCGGTAATGGTCACCCGAAACTTGACATCAGTTATGCATACGATGACGATGCCCGGAAAGTAACGGTTACCATTAAGCAAACGCAGTCGGAAAATGTATTTAAACTGCCCATCGCTATTGATATTTATAACGGAAGCAAGGTGCAGCGTAACCAGGTTTGTATGGAAGACCGGGAGCAGAGTTTCGTTTTTTCGTACACAAGCAAACCGGATCTCATAAACGTTGACGGAGACAAGATTTTACTGGCAGAAAAAAAAGATCACAAAACCCTTGAAAATTTTATTCACCAGTTTAAATATGCCGGTAAATATGTTGACAAGAGAGAGGCAGTCGATTTTTGCGCTACAGTATCGGATGATCCAAAGGCGCTCGCTGTTCTTCTGGATGCTGCCAAAGACAAATATGATGGAACAAGACTTTATGCGCTTGGCAAACTCGATATGGAAAAGCCCAATGTAAAGCAGGCTGCGGAAGCTCTGCTTTACGAAATGGCCAAAAATGAAAAGAAGCCGATCGTTCGCGCCCGTGCAATCAGTATGCTTGGGGAATACGATAGCAAGCCGGAATACAAGACACTTTTTGCCAAAGCATTAAACGATTCATCCTATTCCGTTGCAGGGGCAGCTCTGGAAGCGATATCAGTTTCTGATGCCACGGGCTCCCTTGTGGAAGCAAAAAGACTTTCTGCCAAAACTGTGAAAGGTAGGCTGGCAGAGTCCATCAGCCAGGTGATGATAAAAAATGCGGGGGAGGAAGAGTTTGATATTATTGCTGGAAATTTTGACCGGATGCCATTCGGACAGGAAAAGTTTCAGGCTATGCAGCCCTTTGCGGCCTTTGTAGGCAAAATAAAAGATCTCGGGAAGTTTAAGAAGGGGATAGACATGATCGTGGCTTTTCGGGAGTCGGTTCCTCCGGCATACCAAAGCCAGTTGGCTCCCTTTTTTGACAATGTAATTTTCAAGGGGATATTGGCCCAGAAGACTGCTGCTAAAACGGGTGGGAACGAGCTTGTCATCCAGCAACAGATCGATTATTTGAACAGCAAGGCCAAGGCGAAATAGCATTTGCAGATAAATTAATGATATAAAAGAAAAGACCGGCAATTGCCGGTCTTTTCTTTTATATCTTTTACCAACTTCCACTTGCGCCGCCACCGCCTCCGCTTCCGCCGCCGAAGCCACCGAAACCACCTCCGCCGCCTCCACCAGACCATCCGCCACCGCCACCGCCGCCTCTGCCAATACTTCCTCCAATCATGCCACCCAGCAATCCACCGAGGAAAGGATTATAACCGCGACGACTCATCATTCCCCCGCCACCCTTGCCACCTCCACGTGAAATGATCAGAACGATAATTACCATGATGATGATAAACGGTAGACCAGATCCACCACCCTGACCGCTC
>JBDTEB010000587.1:0-11810 GCA_039922795.1 Chitinophagaceae bacterium | reverse complement strand
GGAGAGCTTTGGAGTGACCAGGTTCCTGTATTACCTGTTGCCGGATTGTTGCCGGCCAGCGTAAACGAAGCGGCCATATCCAGCGTCTGGTCCGGGCCTGCGTCAGAAATGGTGTTAACAAGATTGTTTATCGATACCTGGCTGGAACTGTTACAACCACCTGTTATAATTCTCCAATTGAGTACATAGGTACTTCCCGTCGTCAGTCCGGTTATCATAGTTTGAGGGTTAGCGGGATTGGGTATTGTAATCGCCGGACCGCTGACCTGCGTCCATGTGCCAGTACCGGCCCCTGCACTATTGCCCTGTAATGTTGCCGAAGCTGAGTTGCAAACAGTTTGAGCCGCACCTGCTGCTGCTGCCAGGCCAAAGTTGAGCTGTACGTCATCTGTGCTGCTGGCGCAAGCTCCGTTACTTATCGTCCATCGAAATACATAAACGCCGTTCTGAAGGCTGTTTACCGGGCTGGTAGCAGCTTCGGGGTAAGTTATAGTCGCTGTCGAAGGGCCACTGATCTGCGTCCAGTTGCCCGAACCTATATCAGGATTATTCCCCAACAATGTGGCGGAGACAAGGCCTGTTGTATTACAATTATTTTGATCGGTGCCGGCATTGGCCGTTGTTGGCGGCGAGGCAATTTCCACTACCACGGGCTTTACGTTATAACATCCGCCCAGGTTTGCTCTTATGTAATAGATTCCTTCCTGATTTATCGCACCGGAAGAGGCATTTATATTATTTGTGTTGTTATAGGCATCATTGACGGTTTTGAAATAATCATAAACGGCGCCTGTCGTCGAACTGTTTCGTAGCGCGGGATTAGCGATGTTTATCGTGGCCGGACTGCAAACGGCAGCTGGGTTCGAGATGGCAAGTGAAGGCGAAAGCCCGGCATTGATTGTCACTGTAATTGACGAAGGGGCCGAACTAAAACCATAATTATCCAGAACGGTGTAATTAGCCACAGAAACACCTGTAAAGCCGCCCAAAGGGGTGAAGGTCACGATCCCCGCACCATCAACTGTATAGATGCCTTTACCCGGATCGGTAAATGACACCTGTTTTCCTGGAGATGACGGGTCAAGATCAATGCTTGATTTATTTATCGATCCACCAATATTTGCAGAGGTATCATTACTTGAAACATCGAGCAATACGGGCTGTCCGGGGCAGGCTGTAATCACATCTGAATTTGCTGTGGGATTAATAAGGGAAGATAGATTGGTCGGGCTGATCTGTACATTACGGATCTCGTGGAAATCGGTGATTGACCCTGTAGATGCGGCCATTCCGTATTGAAGTTTTGCAGGGGCGATGAACGGGTAATCCAGGTTGTTCATGAGTGTTGCAGCAGTAACAGGAGTTCCCCCTTTAAACATCTTTACCGTTACCCGGTATCCCTTATTGATGCCGAGGGAAGATCCGGGCGTGAGAATTATTTGCAATCTTCGGTAATTTGAAGAGGTGGAGTCAGGATAGCGTTGTGTAAACCCGGCGAAGCCGGAATTGAATGGCGGATCGCTGGCTACAATACCTGAGTGGTAAACATAATCCGAAGCGGTTCTTCCATTTCCCGGACCCCTGATCGCTACGGAGCCTCTCGTCTGGCCTGGTCCTCCATTTTTAATACCATCCGTCGCACTGGAGAAATTCCCATACTCGTCAATGGATATCCCTAAATATCCCTTTGCCATACCCGGGGTACTGTAATATTGTGCATATCCCAGTGAACCACCGATACCACCTGGCCGGAACGAGTTGACACTGGCATCAAATAAAAAAAAACTGATACCGTCTGCCTGATTAAAACCTGATGCACCCGGTTTGTAGGTGAAAAATTCAAAGACAGAGGTGAGTCCGTAATTGGATGGAAAAGAGTCCTGTGCATATATGTAACCCACACTGCTTTGAACATTGTCCGTGAGCCTGAGATAGCCCTGCCCTATCGGATCAACGCCAGTTGCTGCGGTCAGTTTTGCGGCTCCACTGATGACAACTCCGGAAGCCGAAGCGTTTTTGAACGATTCTTTATATGGAAACTGAGCTGATACAAGTTGCAGGGAAAACAGGCAAACAAGTAAAATAGAAACTGGTATCTGTATTTTCATCGATCTGATTAATTGCTTAAGTGAACATTTTAAACAATATTTTTCAAATTCGATACGCAGATTCAGTCATAATTAACAGCATAATTATTTACACTTAACAGGAATTTGCATTTAGACTTACTTACAGGTGATGGGTAAGTGTTTATTGGCAGGTACTAAAAAACCCCGTCAACTGATGGGGACGGGGTTTTTAGAAAGTGAATGGTTTTGTTTTATCTGTATATCATCGGTTTCGACCGGTAGCTGCTGGAATCTTTATACCAGTCCGCATGCATCATCCCACCGGATTCTGCCCAGGAAATGAAATTCAAATAGGCCTTGCTAATGATTTTTCCTTCAAAAGGGTAGTCGAATTTTTCGGGAACCGATATTGCAAAGGGAAGATTCGATCTGGTTTTATAATATCGGGATATGGAAGGAATTGTATTATCCTGAACAGTGTTGAATAGCGACAGGTTTACCTTATCCGTTGGTAATTCACCCGGCAGGTGCACTTCCTTTCCCCGCGTTTTGTCGAGAATAATAAACTGGTTAAATGGCGCCAGGCCAAGTTGAGCCAGGGTCAGGGCGCTGGTAAAAGTCAGTTTCATTTTTACCGTGTCAGGTGTAATGAATGGCACGCCGAACTGCGTGTTGATGTAATTGCTGCCGGCAGGTGGCATGAGCGCATAAATATCGGTAAAAGGAATAATTACCGCCTTCGATTGCCCGGCCTCGCATCCATTGGCATTTAATGTAACTATACTTCTGTCAGTAACACGGCTACCCGAAACGGAAGCCACTGCCGCGGAAGCAAAAGGAAACTGAACACCAAAACCATTTTTGTAGGAGGCCCCGGACGCTCTGCAAACATAGTTTGCATATAATTCAATGCTTTTGTTTTGTGCGTTCTGAACACTCACATACTGGTAATCGATAACCAGATCATTCATGTCATAATCACCGGTATTCGGCCACGTATCTTCAAAAGCAATGGACGCGTAACTGCCCGCTTTTGGATAGGTATTATTGTACGCTCTCAACGGATCAGTAGGGTATTTATCATACACATCGGCTACCCCGTCCCCGTCCTTGTCTCCGGGTTTATCGATAGGCGCAATGGCAGACCGGGCGATTCCGGTATAAGGGTTTGAAGAGGTGTAAAAAATAATATCGTTAAAATCGTTATCACTGCTTCCGTCCCTGCTTTGATCTTCAAAACCTGACAGAATGATGTGATCTTCTTCGTCATTTAATAATACGGTATGGCGTCTCAGGTCTGCTGTGGCTTCCCTGTTTAACTCATCGATACTGTAGAATTTATTTAAACCCGATCCGACAGTCTTAGACTGGTCGCTCCATCCATTGGTGATCAGGCAAAACCCGATTGATGTGCCTGGATAAAATTTTCCAAGCATCACTTTATTCCCGGAAGTTAACGCGCCACCGCTACCAGATAAAGACGCATTTGGCAAGATAATATGTAAGGAGTCGATGTCACTTGTAATTTTGGGTGGCTTGTTTGTAGGGTAGGTAAAATAAGATAGCGTGTTCTGATACCCTGCTCCTTCATGCACGAAAGTTATCCATACGTCGCTGGTCTCAACGATGCGCAGATTCGTTTCATAATTTGATTTCAGATATTCAGGATGATAGGTAGGCACCGGTTTTTGTTCTGGGAGCGATGCGTTTATATAGGATAATGTTTTTGCAGAGATCACATCATTCGGAGAAAGCAGATTATCCGGCTTGCCACTGGAATTGAAGGTGCTCATGTAATGGTAGGAAAGGGACTCCGATTTGCCGTTGGTGGACGGCGCATTTACGTAAACACGGGTATTGGGAATCACATTTCCCGAGTATCCTTCTGATCCACCAAGCGTACAAGTTATCTTTCCACCGTTGATTTTCACCGCAGCATTGTGCATCAGTCCTATATAATCAGGATTTACAATTACGGACTGGTAATAAGTTGGAACCGTGATGTCACCGGAAATTTTTCCTTTTACATCGGAAATGGCTGTGTATATGATTGATCCGCCTTCTTCTGAAGGTTTGTCGAGAACATTTACCATCACGCCGGAGATGGGTTTGTTATCGTTCGTTAATAGGGTAATGTCTAATGAAGACCTAACGGACGTTTGAAAATTAAAGAAGTCAGGGGCAGTCAAGCCGAGAGGGTTTGAGTTGTCGCCGGTTGTAGCTGGTTCGGAAAGATGTGATTTGACGCATGACGCGAAAAACATGGTTGCCAGAAAAATCGTGACATAACGACTGCCACTTACGTGTTTAAGCATAGGATAGGGATTGGATTTTGTTTCAAACGAACAATTTCAACATGTAGTATCAGAGGGGCGAAGAGAAGGAAAAAAATGGTAAAGATCCGTGTCCGTATCATTCACGTACTGTTGTGGAGGCGATAGGTGAGAGGTCACCCGTCTGCCATAGATATCCTATTTTTACGGGCAGTAATTCATTAGCTTATTACCAATTGATGACCCGTACATTTTCTTCATTCTCTATTAATGGATATCCTGATCTGAAAGATAAATTGCTTGCATGGGCTGCTTCATTTCCCGTTTGTTGCCTGCTTGATACATTCGGGTACGATCTTCCCAACCATTCGTATGACATGCTAATCGGGGCTGGAGCAGCAAAAAGCTTTAGCTCCGGCGAGGATTTTTTTCCCTCCCTATCGGCATTTGACGCGGGCACGAAAGATTGGATCTTCGGACATATCGGGTATGATGCCTGCCGGCAGGATCGGGAAAGTTTTTATCGCGACAACAATGGTTCCGGTTTCGGTGATGTTTACCTGTTTGTACCGGAAATAGTGGTGCAGTTGCATGGAGATACTTTATCGATAGGTGTGCTTCAATATTCGGCCAATGATGTTTTGAAAGATATAATAGCCACTGTGTTGCCGCCTGAAAAAAAATATCACGTTCAGCTTTTACCCAGGGTCAGCCACAAAGATTTTATCGATACCGTGGTAGCCCTGCAGCAGCATATTCACCGGGGTGACTGTTACGAGATTAATTATTGCCAGGAGGTCTTTGTGGAGTCGTTGGATGCCGATCCGGCAGATCTTTACCGACAGCTCACGGCCATTTCTCCGAACCCCTTCTCCAGCTTTTACAAGGTCCATGACCAGTATGCGCTCTGTGCCAGTCCCGAGCGATACATGAAAAAAACGAACGACAAAATAATGTCGCAGCCCATAAAAGGAACAGCGCCACGTGCGCCGCATGATGCTCAGCTGGATGAGCGAAACCGACTTCAATTATTACACAGCGAAAAAGACAGGCGCGAAAATGTGATCGTGGTCGATCTGGTAAGGAACGATCTCAGCCGCGTGTGTTTACCAGGCACGGTTGTCGTTGACGAATTGTTTGGCATTTATTCCTTTCCAACGGTTTACCAGATGATCTCAACTGTTTCGGGAAGATTGGAGCCCGGGCAGGATTTTGCCCATGTGCTGGAAGCGACCTTTCCCATGGGCAGCATGACGGGTGCGCCCAAGAAAAAAGTGCTGGAACTGATCGATCGTTACGAGGTCGTAAACCGCGGGCTCTACTCGGGCACCATTGGCTACATCGACCCGGATAAAAATTTCGATTTTAATGTGGTCATCCGCACGATCATGTATAACCGAAAAACAGGGTATATGAATTATTTTTCAGGGGCAGGCATCACTTCATTGAGTGATCCCGAATCCGAATATGAAGAATGCCTGCTAAAGGCGTCTGCTGTCAATCGCCTGTTCAACCCGAGAAACCAATGACAACATTTATTCATTCAAATGGCTTAATAATAGATGCCGGCGATTTCAGGATCTGTCCGGACAACCGGGGATTTCGTTATGGCGATGGCTTGTTTGAAACCATGAAGGTCAGGGATGGCGAGATCCTCCTGGAGGCGTTGCATTTTGAGCGACTGTTTTCTTCACTCCGGTTGCTGCGGTTTGATATTCCCGAGTATTTTACGGATAGCTATGTCCGTGAGCAGGTTGGACTTTTGCTGGAAAAGAACGGTCACCGCTCGCTCGCTCGGGTGCGCCTGATGGTATATCGCGGTGATGGCGGACTGTATGATTCGGCAGATCATCGGCCCCAGCTGCTTATTCAAAGCTGGCCGCTTCAGGAGCAGATAGCAGGACCGGGTTTGCAGATCGATATTTTTCCTGATTCCCGAAAAGCCTGTGATCTTTTTTCGGGAATTAAATCGAATAATTATCTCTGCTATTCGATGGGGGCTCTTTTTGCAAAACGTCATGCGCTGGATGACGCGCTGATATTAAATCATTTCAATCGTGTTTCCGAGACGACCATCGCCAATATATTTATCGTAATAAAGGGACTGATAAAAACTCCACCGCTTACCGAAGGATGTGTGAATGGCGTTTACCGGCGGTACCTGTTGCAATGTTTTATTCAGCATCGGATTGAGTTCGTGGAGGAGGCCGTTACCGTCGAGATGATGCTTCAGGCAGATGAGGTGTTTATCACGAATGCCATTACCGGGATACGGTCGGTGCAGCGGTGCAGAGAGGTGGTGTATGGGAGTGAAACAACAGTGAAGTTGCAGGCGCTTTTAAGAGCTTCAGGCGTTCATTTTTAAACGTGCTGTTTTATCAAAGTAGGTGCTTTGATATTTGCCAGTAGCTTCTTGGGATCATAATTAAAACTTTCGCCGTGGTTTTGTCGGTTTGCGGCCTTGATCTGAGCTATATTTTCCTGAAGGAACTTTGTTCATCAGGTTTTACATCAAACGTTTTAATTACGGTTGGTAGGATAGGTTTTAGAATATATTGAAGCTATCAAAAAATGGAATGATCACTAATGATGGGAAAGGGCGCTTTTATTGCAAAGTCACCGGGTTGTCAATACTTGCCAAAACAGCCAGTGAGTCCGTTTCCCTCTGAACTTCAACCCTTAAAAACGTTAAAATCGTTATTAAATCACGAATAATATTTTCAAAATGAGAAACTTGTTGGTATATTGCGAAGTAGATTTTAGATCCTGAATAAAAATGTGAGATTAGATGGTAATTTTTACGAGGAAACCTCTGGAGGCATTTTCAAGGCTACACCCGCCGGCAACGTTTCCTTTGAACGACTGGTATTCGAAGACCGAGGCAGCGGATTGGAGCGATATGAGTGAGATGAGGCAGACATTTGGTTCTGCAGATCTTATAGGCAACGACAGATTTGTTTTTAATATTGGCGGAAACAAATTCAGACTGATTGCAATGGTACATTTTGGTATTAGAACGGTTTACGTTAGAGGTATTTTTATCCATGCCGATTATGACAAGGCCTCTAAAGCAGACCTTTTGAACACTCTGTAGATATAATTACAGGCTCTGTAAAGCACAAACACAAACGAACGAACAATGTCAACTTTAAACATTTCCTCTCTCAGCCATTACCATACGGTGGTGGCCAAGGTGGAAACCTTCCTTGAAAGGGGGTTTAGCAACTTAAGCGCAGAAGAAACACAAGATCTTAAAACAATGACAGAAGCTGTTGCCAGGTATGAAACAAATTTATTTCCGATGCCATTAAAAACAACACTTCCTGAGTTGATCAAATACTACATGTTCGCAAACCGCCTTAGTCAGGCAGATCTTTCGAAAAAACTACAGGTTCCTCCGTCTACAGTAAGCGGATTGATCACCGGTAAAAAGCGGCTCAATATCGATATTGCAAAGAAGCTTCATCGGGAATTGCAAATTGATGCAGATACTCTGCTCGATTTTGCTTAAGGCAAAATCCTGAACTTTTTAATAAAGAGCCCTCATTTGGGCTCTTTTTATTTACAGGCACAAAACTTATTTTAAGCAACCCGAGGTCAATCGCGAATCGCGATGAAAATGGAAAGCATCCGAATCAAAAACGGCCAACTACCAGAGTATATGAACCGAAAATTCAAGAGGACACCAGAAACAATGATACTAACGGATTTTGAAACTTAGGGCGGATATCTCGGAATACTTTTTGATTTCAAATTCTTCGGGCAAATTGGATGCATCAAAGATTTCCCAATTTATTGCAAGCACCTTTAATCTACTGGTGGTAGATTGCCGCCGTTACGTGTTGGTTCATCCAGAAATAGCGCAGGCAGGCAATCCTTATCTCCAAACTGATACATACTACTTTGACTGACTGTAAAGTGTGGTCCCGGCAAGAATCGAACTTGCATCTAAAGTTTAGGAAACTTCTATTCTATCCATTGAACTACGGGACCGGCTCGAGGCTCCTTCCCTGCGGTCGGCCCTCTTGCGGAGCGCAAAAATAAAGGTTTCTGTCAATTTACCGAGCCCAATTCCAAAACTTCCTCAATCTCAATACCGCCGCGTATCTTTGCCATCCATTTTTCAAAATATGAAGTTTTACAACCTCCTTATAAAATACCGTCTCTGGATTGGTATCGCGCTGCTGGTCCTGGCTATCGTAGTCAACGTTTCCAGCGGATTCTGGCCCTCTTTCATCCTCTATCTCATCGGCGTGATCATGATCGCCGGTCATTTCTTCATCGGACCCATGCGCCTGATTCAGACCTACATGGAAACAGGTGATATGGAAGGCGCAGAAAAGATCCTCGCATCCATTCAGTTTCCAAACCTTCTATACAAACCCATCCGCTCTGTTTACTACACACTGAAAGGCAATATGGCCATGATGAAGCAGGATTTTGCCTCCGCAGAGGTTAACATGAAAAAAGGACTTGACCTCGGCGTGCCGATGAAAGACGCTGAAGGCGCATCGCTACTGCAAATGGGCATGCTGCACATGCAGAAGAACGACATCAAACAGGCAGAAAGTTATATCAGGTCGGCTATCAGGAAGGGACTCCCGGACAAAGAGAACCAGTCCGCAGCCTATCTGCAACTTTGCTCGATCATGATGACTAAAAGAGAATTCAGGGCGGCGAAGGAATTTTTCCGCAAGGCGAAAGGATTGAAGCCGACTACTCCACAGATCGTTGACCAGATCAAGCAGATCGAGAAGTATATCACCCGGATGCCTGGGTAGGTTGATACCCCCAGAACGGTTTATGATCGTCTGGCAATCGATGCGGCAATAATCGCTTTGAGGTATTCCAGAACGGAAACTAGTGAAATACGAGAGTGCTATCCTTCTGTCCCGGCCAGGCGCCAAAGAGAGATTCGGTTTTTTGAAACCGGTAAGAGAAAATGGTTTTCAACTGTGACTGGACAAACAGGCCATTGGCAATATTTCCAATAAAACCGAACGGATTTTTGTAATGCACGATATCCGTCATTTCCACACCTCCTTCTATCTCGCGAAAATGGTGCTGGTGGTGCCACATACCGTAAGGACCATATCGTTGTTCATCCACAAAATATTTCAGATGCTCAACATGAGTAATCTCTGTCATCCAGTAAAGGGGAATTCCCAAAATGGGCTTAACGGTGTATTCTATGATCTGGCCTGCATACATTGTGTCGCCATGGTAAAGCGAGCGGATCTGGAAACCGAGATGCGAAGGAGTAACTTCTTTCAGGTTAGCGGGACGGGAGAAGAAATCCCAGGCTTTCTCCAGAGGGAGAGCTAATTTTTGAACCGCATGCAAAGAGTGAACAGGCATAGTGCCTATACAACGAAGCCCTGCTCAAATGGTTCGGCAACTTCAACAGTAATCAACCAATTATTTAGCAGCCACGAACTCAATGTTCGACTTGACCATATAAATCCTGCTATCGGCAACTTTATCTCTTAGCAGCGCAAAAGCGGTTTCTTTTTTTTCAACATAATCAAAATTGCCGTACAGCTTTATATTCTCGGGGCTGTCCAATCCTGGTTCTGTAGAAAATACCAATATATAAAGATTGGAATCAGTCTTCCTGATTTGCTGTACCGTTTGCAAGCCGGTAAGTTCTCCGTCGAGACTATTGTCCATCACGATCATATCGGGCATGGACTTCTTTAATCCCTCAAGACAGTCTTCCCCCTTTGCAAAAAGCCTCAATGCATAACTGAGCGGTTCAAGTTGCCTGGAGATAAGCTGCTGATAGATGGGGTTGTCTTCAACAACGAAAATCATCAGCCTCTTTTCATAATTCATGATTTCCTGATTTAGGTAAACGGTATATCATGAAAATCGTGCCCGTTATTTTACCCCGCTAACCTGCTGCGTTGCAGTCTCTTAGCCAGTTTTATCAGAAAACGGTTTCCATTTTTGGGAAAAAATTCCGGTTTTGGAATCAGTATAATTCCCTGAGAGACTCACTTTCTTCTCTTAATTGTTTTATGGATGTTTCGATCACCGAATTAATTTTACGGATCATCGGCACCATCTCAGTAAGTTTTTCTGCCTTCTTTGCATAAAGTTCAACCGACCGTATTTCATGGTAGATCGATTTAATGCCCATTGAGTCAACCGTTGACTTCAATTTGTGCGCCGTTTTACTCACCATCTCCCAATTCTCTTCCGCAAAAGTCCTGTTCAGATCTTCCAGAGTTTCAGGAACTGTTTCAATAAACAGCAAAATCATATTGTAAACGAACTCCTCATCGCCACCGGAAATTCCACGAATCATCGTGAGGTCGTACACATTTTCCGTAGCGACCAATTCGTTTTCTTTCTCATTTTTGGGGGTATCCGCGGCGTCGGCAAGGGACAGGTGTCTGGAAACAACGGTATATAAACTGGCTTCAGTGAAAGGTTTTAACACATGATCATTCATACCGATTGCGAGATAACGGCCTCCTGCATTATTCAATGCGTTTGCTGTAAGGGCAATAATTGGTACGGATGATTTCGATAGATCATTCATCGCCCTGATCTCATTGGTGGCAGTCATGCCATCCATCCGCGGCATCTGGATATCCATCAAAACCAGGTCGTAATTATTCTTCTTTATTTTTTCTATCGCCTGTAAACCGTCGGAAACGAGAGTTACATCGAGCCCCCATGATTCCAGAATGTGTTTGGCGATGAACTGGTTAAGTTCCACATCTTCTGCCACAAGCACCTTCTTCTTGCCGAGGTTCGCATAATTAATCTGAGACTGCGGTATTGTTTCCTCGAAAACTTCAGTAGAAATCTCATAAGGAATATGGAAGCTAAAGGTGGATCCCATATTTTCCCTGCTTTCTACGTAAAGAGCGCCACCCTGCATATCAAGCAGGTTCTTGCAGATGGTAAGTCCAAGACCGGTACCACCGTACTTCCTGGAAATGGAGGTGCTTGCCTGAACAAAAGGCTGGAAAATCAATTCTATATTTTCATCACTGATGCCGATGCCGGTGTCGCGAACGGAGAATTCAATAACCGGTTTCTGATTTTCAATTGCTTTTATGCGGCTGGTAATTACAATTTTTCCCTTCTCGGTAAATTTGAGTGCGTTGCTCAACAGGTTGTTGAGTACCTGGCTGAGTCTGAAAGGATCGCCGGAAACCACAAGGTCGCCAGGAATCGAATTCTGAAAAACAATGGCCACACCCTTTTCTTCCGCCCTGTAAATAAATGATTGAATGGTTATGGCAACCTTGTCAACAATTTTGAAAGGAAGCGCTTCAAGTTGCAGTTTACCACCAATTATTTTTTCAAGATCGAGCACGTCATTTACTATCGCAAGTAAATTGTTTGCAGAATCCTGTAAGAGTTTGAGAAAGTTCTGTTGCTGGTCATTAAGAGATGTCTTGGCAAGAAGTCCGGCTATGCCAAGAATTCCGTTCATCGGCGTCCTGATCTC
>JBDTEB010000586.1:0-4271 GCA_039922795.1 Chitinophagaceae bacterium | reverse complement strand
AGTGGGGAATGGAATCTTACCTCGGTAGATTAAATTATGATTATGATGACAGGTATTTGTTATCAGGAACGATAAGAAAAGATGGCTCTTCAAATTTCGGCCCTCAGAACAGGTGGGGTACCTTCCCTTCTTTATCAGCGGCCTGGAGGGTATCAAGAGAGGAATTCTTTAATGTTCCCTTCATCAGCGAATTAAAATTAAGAGTTGAAACCGGCCTCACGGGCAACCAGGGTAATGGTGGAATTTATTCGCCCCTGTCTACCGGCGCAACGCCTACAGGTACAGGATTTCTGCCTTCGACATACAGCAATCCGGGTTTGAAGTGGGAAGAAACGTATACGAACAATATCGGTTTAAATGTGGGGTTGCTGAAAAACAGGATCACCCTCGAATTTGACTATTTTATTAAGAAAACCGACAACTTGCTTATGGTGAATCCGCTGCCATGGTATATGGGCACCAATGGGCAGGGTTCGGTAGGGGCACCAACGGTTAACCTTGGCTCATTAAAAAATAAAGGCTGGGGCTTTACCATCAATACCACTAATATTTCTACTAAAGATTTCAAATGGGAAACTAACCTGAATCTTTCGGGGTTTAAAACAACCATAGACCATTTCAATACAGATAAAGCATTTGTAGATCGTATTTCCACATGGATGGACAACTGGACACAACGCGCTGCGGTAGGATATGCGCCCTGGTTATTCAGGGGATATGTTGAGGAAGGACTTTTTCAATCCCTCGATGAGGTTAACAAAAGTGCTGTGCCCGTTGACAACGCAGGCAAAAGATTCCCGACCAATTCTACCAACAATGGTATTTGGGTAGGTGATGTAAAATATCGTGATATCAGTGGTCCCAATGGCAAGCCTGACGGGGTAATCAATGTTTATGATGAAACCTATATTGGTAATCCCTGGCCAAAATTATATGGCGGGTTTACCAACTCATTCTCTTACAAAGAGTTTGATTTAAACATTTTAATTACAGGAACTTTCGGCAATGATATCTATAATTATATGGCCAAAAGAAACTCTGATCCCGATAAGATTTATACCAGTACCAATCTGCTTTCGTCGGCAATGAACTATGCCCGACTCACTACGGATGTTGCCGGTAATCCGGTGTTGGAAAATCCCGGAACGAATGTCCCAAGATTTTCAAATGGCGTTAACGGTAATTACTCCCGGGCTACCACAAAATGGGTTGAAGATGGTTCCTATGTCAGAATCAAGAACATCTCCCTATCCTACCACCTCTCCCCTTTATTACTTAAAAAGGTGCATTACATCCAGGGGTTAAAGGCAACTTTTGGCATTCAGAATGGATTCACCTTCACTAAATACTCCGGGTTTGATCCGGAAGTCGGATCGTATGTCGGAGGCGGAGTAAGCGCGACAACGCAGGCGATTGGCGTTGACTACGGCAGGTATCCATTGACACCCGTTTATACATTCGCAGTAAACGTTAACTTTTAAAATTGCCTGAAATGAAAAATATAAAACATCGTAAATTTTTATCCGGATCGTTTCTTTTCATCATACTACTTTGCGGCTGTAAAAAAGAATTTTTACAAAAGCCTCCTACCGATTCAATAGTAGATGTCAATTTTTACAAAACCGATGAACAGGTGCTGGCTGCAACATCTTTACTGTATAGCAAAGTATGGTTTGATTACAACTCAAACGCTTCTTATGCCATCGGAGATTTCCGGGGAGGGTCTGCCTACTCCGTGTATAATAACCAGGACAACGTACGTTTTAACACTACCGGCGTAACCAATGAAAATGGTGCATCCTGGCGGTCTTTTTTTATCGTGGTAGGTCAGTCAAATCTCGCTATTACCAATATCCAGAAATATGCGGGAGATGCTGTGTCACCCGCTATTAAAAAAATGGGAATTGCCGAGGCCAGGTTCATGCGTGCAGTGGCTTACCAGTACCTTGTGATGAATTGGGGAGCCGTTCCTATTATCACCGATAATTTGGCTCTGCTTTCTGATACAAGTATCAGCAGAAATACAGTACCGAGTGTGTGGAAATTTATTACCAATGAAATGCGTGCGGCGGCGGTTGATCTACCCGAAACACCGCTTCGTCCGGGAAGACTTACGAAGTGGTCGGCAGAAGGGATGCTCGCCCGTTTTTATCTTACAAGGGCAGGTGTTCAGGCAAACGGCTCAGGAGCGCGTAACCAAAACTTTCTTGACAGTGCAAAATATTATGCCCAGGACGTTATTAAAAACAGTGGATATCAACTGATGAGAGATTATGCGAGCCTCTTTTTATACCCTTACGATAATAACTCTGAATCTTTGTTTTCACTTCAATGGGTTTTTGTTCCCGGCGCCTACGGAACGCAGAATACAGCACCTACATTTCTTGCCTATAGTCCTGATATTGCCAATGGCGACGGATACGGCGGGGATTTTAGTGCCACCTGGTGGATGCTAAAACAATATGACGGTTTTGACCAGGTAGGCGGAATTGACCCTGAAATTGGAGACACCGTAATGAAGGGAAGAACACTTGACCAACGACTTCATGCCACTTTTATGTTACCGGGATTTTCTTATCCGGAGATCACGCAGTCCATCCATAATCCCGAAGGAAAACAAAAGTTGATATTTCCTTACCTGTCACAAGACAGAAATTATGCCAGCATCAAAAAATACGTCACCGGAAAAGCGGAGGACGTAGGTGGCCAATCTGCCAAGCAGAATTATGGCAATGACACCTATATGATGCGACTCGCCGAAATGTATCTCACCTATGCAGAAGCAGTCTTGGGCAACAATGCAACCACCTCCGACCCGCTGGCCATGCAGTATTTTAATAAAATTCATATGCGTGCCGGTCTGCCTGAATTTGTAGATCCACTCACTGCCGATGTTCTTTTCAAAGAGAGGATCGTTGAATTCGCAATGGAAGGGATGTCGTGGTATGACCTGGTTCGCCTGCAGTATTACAATAAGGAAAAAGCGTATTCGATCCTGAATCACCAGGATAGAGGGCTCATGGCCGTTATTCCGGATAAGTTTCCAAACCCTACCGTGTATACATTCAGGAAAACCGTATGGGCCAGAACGAACAGATTTATCGTCGCCAATGATGGCAATTTCATCCTGCCTATTCCTACTGCAGAGCAAAGCCAGGCACCAAATCTGCTAAAGCCGCCGGTTGATTATACTAATTAAAGAACTTCGTTGAAAGCATTGATAAAAATTGACACATGAAAAAGATTAATAAGTTACTGTTACTTTTCGCGCTGGTTTTTGCCACGCAGAGTATTTTTGTTTCCTGTAGTAAAAACAATGCTGCGGATCACGGAGTGCGTCGGATTAATTATGTGAGGGTTACTGACCCTGTTTCGTCCGATTCATTGCTTACAGGTGCAAAGCAGGGCACGCTGATCGCCATAATCGGTGAAAACCTGGATGGTGCGCAACAATTGTGGTTTAACGATCAGCGGGCGTCTCTCACGCCGGCCTATATGACAGGTACGTCCATTCTGGTGCGGACACCTGTTCCAATCCCCCGGGTAATAACCAATAAAATAAAGATTCTTTTTTCCGGTGGAGATTCTTTGCTGTATGACTTCCAGGTACAGATCAGTAAACCTTCCATCAACAGCATGGATTGTGAATTCGTTAATGCCGGAGATGTGGCTACCATCCGCGGTGACTTTTTTTATGAACCCCTTACTGTTGCTTTTGAAGGCGGTGTAAATGGAGAAATAGTTTCTGTAACAGATAAAATTCTTCAGTTTAGAGTACCTGAGGGCGCACAGCCCGGCCAGGTGACCATTAAAACAAATTTTGGTACATCCAAATCAAACTTCTGGTTTAGAGATAACAGAAACGTTTTTATCAGCAGCGATCCATTTACGGGATGGTCGGGAGCCTCTTTCGTAGTCTCTAATCCCGGCCCGGGCGACCCTGTGAAAATAAGCGGAAACTACATTCGTGTAAAGCAGTCGATAGGTGGCTGGCAGTGGACCTCCGTTGAAGAAGGCCCACCGGATGCAGTACCCGCCAGCAAAAATATTCCTGACGAGGCCATTCTTAAACCCGCCGATTACAATTTGAAGTTTGAATTAAACACGATGAAACCATTTAATGCCAACATCATAAAGTTCAACATAGGATTAAGTAATGGTTTCGATAATAATAATTATCAATGGAAACCCCCTTTCGACACCAAAGGGAAGTGGCAAACTGTTATAATCCCTTATGAAGAAATTACTAAAAGCTACGGAGCACCGCAGAC
>JBDTEB010000585.1:0-3641 GCA_039922795.1 Chitinophagaceae bacterium | reverse complement strand
GTAAAGAAAGACATGGAATCCAGGTCCCCAATGGACAGGCTTGTTTGTGGGGATGTGGGGTTTGGTAAAACAGAGGTGGCCATAAGGGCAGCCTTCAAAACCTGTCTCGACGGTAAACAGGCAGCGGTGCTCGTCCCTACAACCATCCTTGCGTTTCAGCATTTTAAAACGTTTAGTGAAAGATTAAAGGACTTTCCCGTGACGGTTGATTATGTCAACCGCTTTAAATCCGCGAAGGAAAAAAAGGAAACATTACAAAGGCTTGAAGATGGCAAGGTTGATATTATTATCGGAACACATTCCCTGCTGGCAAAAGATGTAAAATTCAAGGATCTCGGACTGATGGTAATTGATGAGGAGCAGAAGTTCGGAGTGGCTGCCAAAGAGAAATTAAAAACGCTGAGAACGAATGTCGACTGTCTTACACTAACGGCCACGCCTATACCAAGAACGTTACAGTTTTCGCTTATGGGTGCCCGTGACCTCAGCATTATCAATACTGCGCCGCCAAACAGGCAGCCTATCCAGACTGAAATTGGGGTGTTCAACGAAGATGCGATCAGGGACTATATTTATTATGAGGTGGAAAGGGGCGGACAGGTTTTCTTTATTCATAACCGCGTGATGGGCTTGCCGGAGATGGCCGCCCTCATCCAGGGTCTTTGTCCGGATTTGAGTATCGGTCATGCGCATGGGCAGCTTGAAGGGCATGTGCTTGAAGAAAGGATCATGGATTTTATCGACAGAAAATATGATGTGCTGGTTTGTACCAATATCGTAGAAAGCGGGGTTGACATACCAAACGTCAATACCATTATAGTAAACAATGCCCATCAGTTTGGTCTAAGCGACTTGCACCAGCTGAGAGGCAGGGTGGGAAGAAGCAATAAAAAAGCATTCTGTTATTTGCTTGCTCCTCCCCAAAGCACCCTGCCCAATGATTCGCGAAAGCGCCTGCAAACCCTGGAGCAGCACAGCGACCTGGGCAGTGGTTTCCAGATTGCCATGCGAGATCTCGATATCCGCGGAGCGGGTAATATGCTGGGAGGCGAGCAAACCGGTTTTATCACCGAGATAGGTTTTGAAATGTACCAGAAGATCCTCAATGAAGCGATTAAGGAGCTTAAAAGAACAGACTTCAGTTCCTTATTCAAGGACGAAATCCAGATGCAGGAAGACTTTGTAAAAGATTGTACGATTGACACTGATCTTGAAATTCTCATCCCGGATAAGTATGTAGAGAGTATCACCGAAAGGTTATCGCTTTATACCAGGCTGGACAATTGTGATTCAGAGGAAGAGCTGCTTCATTTTCATGAAGAAATGCTTGACCGCTTCGGCCCCGTTCCACAGCAGGTTGAAGATCTGTTCGTGACCGTTAGATGTCGAAAGATGGCCGTAGCGCTGGGTTTTGAAAGACTTATGTTAAAGAACGACATGCTGCGTTGCTTTTTTATTAATAAACCTGATTCTAAATATTTCGAGTCTGCAACTTTTGACTCGATTTTGAAATACATACAAAACTCAACGAATAAAGCCAAACTGAAACAGACCGGCAGAAATTTTCTGCTCATTGTCGATGACATGAGAAGCATGGAAGCCCTTCACCGTTTTCTCCGCCAGATGCACCAGGCCATTATTGAGCCAGCCGTTCTGGCAAATTAAAGGATTGGCTTGCGGGTTAATTATGTTTTGTGTAGATTCATAAAAACTATACATCACATGGAAATTCAATCAGGCGAAACTTTCCTGGACGCAACGACCAATCTGGCTTACAAGCCTACAAGCGATGAAAGAACAATGGCTATACTGGCACACCTCCTGGGATTATTCGTACCAATTTTTGGAAGCCTTGTTATCTACCTCATAAAAAAAGACGAATCAAGATACGTAGCCGCCCAGGCCAAAGAGGCACTGAATTTTCAGATCACCGCTTTTATTGTTTGCGTGGGGCTGGCCATTACACTGATTGGGATATTGTTAATATGGGTAGTATCGCTGGCAGCGTTGATCCTGATCATCATAGCGACCATCAAAGCAAGCGATAACCTGATCTATCGATACCCGTTTACATTGAGGTTAATCAAGTAAAATTCGCTGCGCCGGGGATGGAACCATCATCCTATATTGTTTCCTGAAATTCCGGGGCAAGTCAAAGCGACTTTTCCATCTCAAAATGGGGGATAGTGACTTCTCCAAATTCTTCACCTACAACTGTATAGCCGAGACGTTCGTAAAAGCCAAGCGCAGTTTTGCGGGCATGCATATTCAGTTTTTTAAAGCCCTGGTCACGGGCTATATTTTCGGCAAAAGACATCAGGGCACGGCCGATTCCCTTTCCCTGGAGATTATTGAGAACCGCCATCTGGCGAAGCCGGCACTTTTGATCGTCATTCCTGACGATCATACAGCATCCCAGCATTTTCTCATCTTCAAAGGCACCGATTAGAATTTCGTCTTTTTCCTGTTGAAGTTCATCATTTGAAAATTCAAGACCTAGTGGTTTGCGCAATATTTCGGCCCGTAACCTAAGCATTTGCTCATATTCTTTGCTGCCGTGGTCGATGATTTTCAATGCCATTCAATAGTATTTTGGAAATTACTACTCCGAATTTACGTAATGCAGAGGTGATTTGGCCATTAAAATTAAAAATCCCTTACTGATTGCTTTTAAGTCAAAAACTATATTTTTGCAGCCGTAACTAAACTTTACAAAAATGTCAGACATAGCTACAAGAGTTAAAAAGATCATTGTTGATAAACTGGGAGTAGATGAAGCAGAAGTAACCAACGAGGCTTCTTTTACCAACGATCTTGGTGCAGACTCTTTAGATACCGTGGAACTCATCATGGAATTCGAGAAAGAATTTAATATTTCTATTCCTGATGAACAGGCTGAAACCATTACTACAGTGGGACAGGCTACAGCTTACTTAGAAGAACACGCCAAGTAGGCTTATACCAGGCATATCCGCATATCTTTTAATCCGCCTTTCGAGAGCTTTCGAGCCAGGATGGCGGATTTATCACATCCTAAATTCCGGTAGGCTGTATGGAATGGAGAAGAGTAGTAGTTACTGGCATAGGAGCCTTGACGCCATTAGGTAATAACCTTGACGATTTCTGGAATAATCTCGTAAATGGCGTCTCAGGTGCTGATTTCATTACTCAATTTGACGCCTCAAAATTCAAGACCAGGTTCGCCTGTGAGCTCAAGAATTTTGAACCTACCGATTTCCTCGATAGAAAGGAAGCGCGCAAAATCGACCGATTTACCCAAACAGCTATTGTTGCCAGTGACCAGGCGGTTCTGGATGCAGGTATATCCAAAGACAATATAAACCCCGATCGCGTTGGAGTCATTTTTGCCAGTGGCATAGGCGGACTGATAACCTTTCAGGAAGAAGTGATGAATTTTGCCAAAGGCGATGGAACTCCCCGTTTCAATCCATTCTTTATTCCCAAGATGATTCTTGACATTGCATCGGGACAAATCTCGATCAGACATGGTTTCCGGGGTCCCAATTACGCAGTAGTAAGCGCATGCGCCTCATCGACTAACGGAATCATTGAAGCCTTGAATACCATCAGGAATGGAAAGGCCGACATAGTTCTTACCGGAGGTAGCGAAAGCGTAATCC
>JBDTEB010000584.1:0-5489 GCA_039922795.1 Chitinophagaceae bacterium | reverse complement strand
CCGGTAAAAAAGGTTTTTATTCCGCGGGTTGCGGCCCTGCGTTCGGCTATCATCCCGGGCTGGGGCCAGGTTTACAACAAAAAATATTGGAAGGTGCCCATCGTTTATGGTGCCCTCGGAGCAACTGCGGCAGTTTTCGCATTTAATCTTTCGCAATACAATAAAGTGCAGTTTGCCTATCGTGCGCTTATCAATAACGATTCGGCTGCTAAAAAAATGGTTGACGCTAACCTGAAACCATTCATCGACGCCAATGCAAGCAACGACCTGAGAACCTACCGGAACGAATACAGGAAAGATATTGATTACTCTGTACTGGTATTCCTGGTGTTCTGGGGATTGAATGTTGTTGATGCTACCGTTGATGCTCACCTGAAGGGCTTTGACGTAAGTGATGATCTTTCACTGAAGATAAAGCCTGGCTATAGCCCCATCGCCAATACTACCGGTTTGAGCCTGGTTTTCGATATTCATAAGGGTCGCCAGTTGTTGCGTTAAGAAATTTCTAAAATACATTTAATGAAGATTGTCCTAGTTGGATATGGCAAAATGGGAAAAGCCATTGAAGAAATCGCAGTACAAAGAGGTCACGAGATCGTGCTGAAAATCGATGTTGGCGAGATGGCAACGACAACCTCCAAACAGCTTGCGAAGGCTGATGTCGCTATCGAATTTACCAACCCTGATAGTGCCTTTGAGAATCTCGTAAAATGTCATGAATCCGGCCTACCCATAGTTTGCGGATCAACTGGCTGGCTGGATAGATGGGCCGAAGTCGAGCACATTTTCAAACAAACTGGCGCATTGATTTATGCGAGTAATTTCAGCATCGGCGTTAATCTCTTCTTTGAGCTTAACAAAAAGCTGGCATCCCTTATGTCAAATTACCCCGAATATTCACCGGAGCTTAAGGAAATTCACCATACGCAAAAAAAGGATGCGCCGAGTGGTACCGCTGTAACACTGGCAGAGCAGGTACTCAAACGTTATCCTGAAAAATCACACTGGGTTAACCAGGCGACCAAAAATCCGGCTGCCCTTGCAGTTATCAGCGAAAGGACAGACCCTGCAGCCGGTACTCACCATGTGAAATACAGTTCTTCTGTCGATGATATCGAGATCATTCATACAGCCCATAACAGGCAGGGCTTCGCGCAGGGTGCCGTACTTGCGGCTGAATACATTATCGGGAAAACAGGAATCTTTACTATGAAAAATGTATTGGGACTTTAGGCCGGGGTATCGCTGAAAAGCAAGTCATATCCGGTTTGGTTCGAATTGTGTTAAATTAGCGTTGGACGCTCACAAACCAGCCAAGGAAAGAACGAATGCTTTCAAAAAAAACACAATACGCCTTCAAGGCCCTGATTTATCTCTCCGAGAGCTACAAGCGGGGGCCGATATTGATTTCGGAGATTTCTATAAAGAAGAAGATTCCTTTAAAATTCCTTGAGAACATCCTGTTGGAATTGCGCAAGGCTGGTGTGCTTGAAAGTAAAAAAGGCAAAGGCGGAGGTTATCAATTTGCGATGGATCCCAAAGATGTTTCCCTGGCAAGGGTTATGCGGCTGCTTGATGGACCAATCGCTCTTCTTCCCTGCGTGAGCCTGAATTTTTATGAAAAATGCAAAGACTGTGATGAACTGGTTTGCGGATTAAACCGGATGATGATCCAGGTAAGAGACGCCACACTCCAGGTGCTGGAACATAAATCGCTGGCAGACTTGTGTTCCAATGATTATGAATTTCCAGGTAGTAGCGGAATACCCTATCTGAACGACCCTCAAAAAATATTGGAAGGCCCCGAATAAAATCCCGAATCGAAACAGATTTGGCCAGTATATTCAGCCCAATCATCCATGAATACCTCAGGCTTTCCAAACCCTCAATGAGAATAACGTAAACCAATAAACGAAATTAGAAAAATGAGACCATTTACTTCGTTAGCATTGATGTTGCTTGCATTTTCGACGACAGTTCCGGCCCAGATTCGCCCGGCAGTGGCAGATGGTGCGGGCGCTGTCCGAGCGCCTGCGTCAACCATTAATTCAATCACCCAGAACCTAAAAAAACAGGAAGGATTTTTTACCTTTTACACCGATGATAAAACCGGTAAGATCTATCTCGAATTAAATCAGTTTGATAAGGACTTCCTTTATTACACTTCGCTGACCGATGGTGTCGGAAACGGTGGACCAGAAAGGGGTGCAGCTTCTGCCGTACTCACCAGGTTCGTTAAAATGGGCAATAAAGTGTACCTGCTTCAACCGGTTACTAACTATCGCGCAGTCACATCAAACACTGATGAAATAAGGGCGGTGGAAAACGCTTTTGCCCGTTCGGTGCTCTGGGGGTTTACACCGGTGGCGATAGAAGGAGAAAGAGTTCTCCTTGATATCACATCGTTTATCATTCGCGACAGCCAGAGGATAGGTGACAGGCTTGGGTCTGGTACGGCTCGTGGTGGTGTACCTGGTGGAGGATCGGCGCGTCCGGCATCTGGCGGTGCTTACAAACTGGATGAAACGCGGTCGGCCATCTATCTTCCCAACACGAAAAATTTTCCAAAAAATACCGAGTTCGAAGCCATGATCACTTTCACCAATGGTGCGGCAGGCGGTGGGTTTGGCGGAGGTGGCGGTCTTGCTGCTGATCCTTCTGCAGTAACCGTCAATATGCATCAGTCTTTTGTAGAACTTCCGGATAACAATTACAAACCAAGAAAATTTGATCCCCGTTCAGGATTTAATCTTTTTAGTTACATGGATTTCTCCTCGCCCATCGATGAACCGATTACAAAAAGATTCAGTCGCAGGCATCGTCTGGCAAAAAAAGATCCTGCTGCGGCCATGAGTGAAGCCATCAAACCCATCATCTATTATGTTGACCGTGGCGCACCTGACCTCGTAAAAAAAGCCCTGATCGAAGGCGGGTCCTGGTGGAACCAGGCTTTTGAAGCGGCGGGTTATAAGAATGCATTTCAGGTGAAGGAACTTCCTGAAGGCGCAGACCCTATGGATATCCGTTATAATATCGTAAACTGGGTTAACCGGTCAGGAACACCCGCGCGTGCCTTCTCCTACGGATCTTCCTACATAGACCCCCGCACCGGTGAAATCATCAAAGGTGCCGTCACATTGGGTTCTGATCGTCACCGGCAGGATTATCTCATTGCCGAAGGCTTGTTGCAACCATATGAGGACGGCAAACCGGTTTCCAAAAAAATGCAGGAAATGGCCTACGCAAGGGTAAGACAGTTATCGGCACATGAGATCGGCCACACCCTTGGACTGTATCATAATTTTGCAGCCAGCGTTAAAGACAGGGCCTCTGTAATGGACTATCCTTTCCCCAGATTCAGCCTGAAAGCCGATGGTACGGTTGATCTCACAGACGCTTACGCAAAAGGAATTGGCACATGGGACAAACGATCCATCATTTGGGGATACTCCGATTTTGGAAAGGGTGACGAGGAAGCGGGGCTTGACAAGATCATGAAGGAAACACTTAAACAGGGTTTTGTATTTATCCCGGATATAGGCGGCAATGTGCATCCTCTCGCTCATCAGTGGGATGACGGTGCGGATGCTGTGACCCAGTTGAATAATATCATGACGGTAAGAAGAAAAGTACTGGATAACTTCTCAGAGAAAGCCATCATGGCCAATGCGCCGATGTCAACTCTTGAGGAAGTGCTGGTGCCAATTTATTTGCTGCACCGGTACCAGGTTGAAGGGGTGGCCAACAGCCTCGGTGGATTATTTTTCACGCATGCCTTAAAAAACGATGGCCAGACAGTTACCAAAATGATTGATCCGGCCGAGCAGTGGAGATCTTTCGAAGCGTTGATGACCACAATTACGCCTGAAGCACTTGCCCTGCCAGAGGCGCTGATCGCAAAGATCCCTCCAAGGCCCTCGGGATACCAGGCTTCGGTAGAAACTTTCAGTGGCCATACAGGAGTCACCTTTGACCCGATTGCTGCTGCTGAAGCTGCCGCCGACAATACCATCTCCTTTCTGCTGGATCCTGAAAGAGCGGCCAGGCTGATAGAATACCATTCAAGAGATGAGAAGCAACCAGGCTTTATGGTGATTGTCGACAAGATCTTTGAAAAAACCTGGAAGCTTGCAAGACCCGTTGGTTACAAAGGAGAGTTGCAATCAGTGGTCAATAATCTTGTATTGAAAAATTTGTTGGAACTCGCAGCCAGTCCCAGGACCGGTGAAAATGTTCGCGGAGAAGCTATGCTGAAAATAGAGGAGCTGAAAGACTGGATGACGGCTGCAAAAGCATCCGCAACACCGGCACTGAAAGCAAACATCCTTTTTGCTCTTTCGCAAATTGAAGCGTTCAAAAAGGATCCTGATAAATTTATTCCTCCGCCACCTCTCGAGATGCCTCCTGGTGCGCCAATAGGGATGCCGGGACTGCTGGATGACGATTTGGTTTTTTAGGTTTCTGGGGTAGTAAAAATCAAGCAGATTTAATTAGGTAAATCCCATATCGTCTTGTAACTATATATATCCGAAACAGACCTATCTTGTTTTCAAAATCAAAATAATGTCAGAACAATACGTAACCAATAGCATCATCATCGAAGCAAACGCTGAACGCATCTGGGATGTTTTGACCAACCCGTCAGAAACTAAAAAATACATGTTCGGTTGTGAAACAGTCTCCGATTGGAAAGTGGGATCGGAACTTTTGTGGCGCGCATTTTACGAAGGTCAGGACACTGTTTTTGTTAAAGGTACAGTCCTCCAGATCGATGCTCCGAAACTGCTGGAGTATTCTGTAATCGATCCAAACTCGGGCATCGCCGATCTTCCTGAAAATTATGTAAACGTAACCTACGCACTCGAGCCGGCAGAAAATAAAACAGTGCTTACTGTAAAGCAGGGTGATTTTTCGAAGGTAGCCGACGGACAACGGCGGTATGAAGAAACGCTGAATAATGGCGAAGGCTGGAACCCTTTACTGGTACAGATTAAGGCGATCGCAGAGGAGATCGATGCAACTGAATAATCAAAAGATCATCGGGTTGTGCCGGCATTTAGCAGTGACATAGGGTTGTCACTGGTCGATTGTTTCTTTCAATTCTAAACTATAAACCATGTCACAAATTGATGTATTCAAAAAAGAACTGGAACAGGAAGGAAACACCACACGCAGAATGCTTGAGCGCATTCCCGATGATCAATACGATTATCAGCCCCACAAAAAAAGCATGACCATCAGGGCTCTCGCGACCCATATCGCCGAACTTCCAGGCTGGATTCCCCTGGCGATAAATACCAGTGAACTGGATTTTGAGGCTAGTCCTTACAACCCGGTTCATATTTCCGATACCGCAGAGTTGCTGTCATATTTTGAAAAGACACTCGCGGAAGGCAAAGCCTCATTGGAAACAGCCAACGAAGCTGAATTTGGAGAGCCCTGGATACTACGAAGCGGAGCAAAAATCCTTGACACTCTCACAAAAGCAG
>JBDTEB010000583.1:0-5483 GCA_039922795.1 Chitinophagaceae bacterium | reverse complement strand
TTTCGAATATTGATCTGTAGTCTTATTTTTTCGTGAGAAATATAAGCCTATCAACAGCATCATTACCAGGTAAATAATAATAATCGAAATGTCCCACCACGGGAGGCTACTCATCAGGCTAATAATTATGTAGAAAGAATTGAATTAAATATTGTTTCCCGTTCATTGCCGCCGGAACCCTGCCATCGGGCTCGTTTGAACTACTTCCAGGCGGGGTTCTGCTTTAGTTGTTTTGCATTATCAATGGCATATTGCGGTATTGGCCATAAGTAATTTTTAGATGCATCAAATACACGCGTTTCGATGTTTTTTATTGGTAGCACACCAGGGATTTCGAAACTATATACCACTTTATTTAGAACCTTTTCCGCAGTTTTCCACCGGAGGATATCAAAATATCTTAAGCCTTCTCCCGCCATTTCCACACGGCGTTCATTTCTTATCGCTTCGCGCAGCTTATCCTGGCTGTTATACATTATTCTGTCTATTACCGGCATTCCCGCACGTTTCCTGATCTGATCAATGGCATTATACACTGAATTGTCAGGTCCGGATGCTTCGTTTTTTGCTTCTGCATAAGTCAGCAATACTTCCGCATATCTGAATATATTCCAATTCACCCACATGGTCCTTTGCTGGGGTAACATATCAGAAATATATTTTCTGAAATAGATATATGTTTTAGCGGCGTTCCGGTCGTTGATATTATTCACCGGATCGTACACCTGCCCGTTAAAATTCTCAAAGGGCAATATGAAATTCATGTGAAATCTTGGATCGCGATTATCAAATGGATGCTTTGGATCGTACAACGGAGATTGAGTTATGGACAGTCCATCGGAGCATTGATAAGAGTTTACCAAATCGGGAGTGGGTAAACTGGAACTGGTTCCGCCGATAGTATAGAAACCATAAGCGAAGCATAAAGTATGGGTGAACAAATCCTTCGCATATTGATAGGCTAAAATGACTTCTTTCGTTTTATTGTTGTATGCGGTCTGAAAAACCTGGTCATAATTTGGATGAAGTGAATAGCTGCCAAGATCCATTACCGCTTGCGCAGATGAAGCGGCATCAGCCCATTTACCGTTGTATAAATTCACCCTCGCCTTAAGCGCGAGTGCGGCTCCCTTCGTAGCTCTTCCATTATCGGTTGCCGGCCATGAAGCGGGGAGTTCAGTCGCTGCCATATCAAGCTGCTTAAGAATATAGGTAAGGATAGTCGTCTTATCAGTTTTCGGCAGGTCTGCCTCTGTAAGCGGTACCACCTTATCGAAAAAAGGAATGTCGCCGTAAAGGGTGATCATTTCGAAATACCTGAACGAAATGATGAAGTGGGCCTGACCCGCCAACCCGTTTTTCTGAGCATCGGTTAAATTGGGGATCTGATCAAGATGGGCTAATAGTTCGAAAGACTGGCGGATGGGCGCATAGTCCCATTTCGAATTAATAATCGAACTTATAGGAACATGTAATCCCTGGGCAACCAGATCCCCGGCTCCCACACAATCATCGCTCATCGAATCGAAAATGTAATCTGAAGCACTGGGTAAACTTCTGTAAGCAAAGTTTATCCAGGTGTTGGCGTTTGTGAAGGATGTCCAGAAAGTTGCATCTGAGGTTGCACTTAAAGGGAGGGTATTAAGAAATTCTTTTTTACAGGAAGTGATAATTACAATCAATAGCAGGTAGACGACGGAGTGTTTTAGAACTTTCATGGTAGTTTTCTTATCGATTATAAAGTAATGTTTAGACCGACGTTTGCAATTTTTGACAAAGGATAGAAACTCACATTTTCCGGAGCTTCAGGGTCAAACCCGTAGATGCCGGTTTTTGTGAAAAGATTTTCGCCGCTAACATAAACGGTCACTTTTTCGATTTTAAATCTGTCCAGTATCGACTTTGGTAAAGAATAACCTATCTGGATATTTTTAAGTCTGAGATATGCGGCATTCTGCAGCCAGAAAGACGAGAATGTATTATTGAAACTGCCGATCCTCATTTTTGGAAATTTGCCTGGAATCCAGGTACCGTCTGTATTAGGTTGCCATCTGTCCAGGTATTGCTCCTGGGCTGTTTCCAGACCGCCGTTGATTGGCAGATTGACGTTGCCGATAAATATTTTCCGATAGGCGACTCCTTGCACAAAACCAGACAGAAATAAACCTTTCCACCCAAGCTCAAGATGGAAGCCATAGGGATAGCGCGCGTAAGAGCTTCCCAGTCGCTGGCGATCGTCTGCATTAATTTTTCCATCATTGTTTACATCTTCGATCTTCAAATCTCCTATTCCTGTTTTAGGATTTAAATGCGCGTAGTTATCGACATCCTTCTGTGTTGCAAAAATGCCCAGAGATTTATACCCGAACCATTCATTCATCTCATGGCCCACCTCTGTAATTTTATTGCCGGAAATCTGCGGACTTCCAATCATGGAAACAACTTTATTTTTAGCATCAGAGATCTGGAAGCTTACTCTATAGGAGAATCCGCCGGCATTAACTTTATTCCTGTAAGAAGCCTCAAACTCCCAGCCCTTATTATCCACTGTTGCCACGTTTTGATATGGTGCAGAAAGACCATACGATGAGGGTACTGCTGGCTGCATTAAGATGCCAGAAGTTCTGTCATTAAATATATCTGCTGAAAAGTTGAGTCGATTTTCCAGGAACCCCATATCCAGTCCGATGTTGGTGGTAGTTTTAGATTCCCAGGTCAGATTTACATTTGGACTTCCTGAATAATAGGTGGCTGTTTGGGCAGCTCCATTGAAATAATAGGCAGAGTTGGCTACAGTTGAATAATATTGATATAGCGCTACGTTCTGGTTACCAACCTTACCCCATGAGCCTCTTAATTTTAGATTGGTTATGCTTTTGACGTTTTGCATAAACGGTTCCTGGTTGATTCTCCAGCCTGCGGAAAACGAGGGGAACAAACCCCAACGTTTGGCTGAACTAAACCGGGATGAGCCATCATATCTGAGAACTCCTTCAAACAGATATTTATCGTTGAATGTATAGTTTAGTCTTCCGAAATAAGACCGCAGGGCCCAGGCAGAAGCAGATCCTGAAGTGGTCCATGTAGAAGGATCACTATTGCCACTATTGATTACGTAAATACCGTCTGTTATAAAATTACGTCTGCCCACGGCTTCATTCAGACTGTTGTTCCATTCCTGAGAATATCCCAAAAGCCCTTTTACATCGTGCAGACCATTAAATGTCTTGTTATAATTAAGAAGAAGCTGTGCATTGTGCTGATCAGCATTACTATGAGAGATCAATAATGAGTTGGTATTGTAATCGAAATCGACTTTCGTTAAATCGATGGGGTCGATAAACTGCATTTTGTTACTATAGTCAGTCTGCCTGCCGAAGTCGATGCTGGTACCATACGTTCCGTTAAGAGAAAAATCGCTTGAAATTTTATAGTTGAGTGTTAACACGCCGGAGAATCTATTGAATTTGTTTGTTTCAAATCCCCCGTCTTTAGATGCCAGGCCAAAGCGGTTCGCCCATCCCGTGATTGCTGCCCAACGGCCATCTTTGGTGAAGGTCACATCATCCGAGCCACGTCTGTAAGCGTCATAAATAATGTCGGAAACATTGCGTGTAGGCCCACTGGGATAGCTGGCAGAAGAAGGTGCACCGGTTTCTCCGGGTGCAAACTGCGCATTCACGTTTATATCAAATTTGTCAGATACTTTAAAGGTATTATTTACCCTCATGTTGTAGCGCTTGTAGGAAGTATTCTTCATCGTACCATCCTGGTAGAGATACCCGACAGAAATAAAATACCGGTTTCTCTCGCTGCCTCCTGACATAGAGATATTATGTTCTGTCTGCGGCGCAGGATCAAACAGGTACCCCAGGCGGTTCTCACTTGGCAGTTCACCCGTGCGATACTTTTCTAACTGATCCAGGGAATATTTATATACGCTGGTATTGGGGTTGTCGTTACGTTCAGCTTCGCGCCACAGCAACACGTGATTATATGCATTCACCATCCTTGGAAGCATTGTAGGCGTTTGAATGCCCGCATATCCATCATAAGATATTTTTATCTTACCTGTCTTCCCTTTTTTCGTCGTTACCAGGATAACACCACCCGACGCTCTTGCTCCATAAATTGCAGCAGAGGCCGCATCTTTAAGAACTGATACACTCTCGATATCGTTCGGATTTAAACTATTCAGGGAAGTGGCAATACCATCGACGATCACCAAAGGATCATTTCCTGAGAATGTACTCACCCCCCGGATTTTCGTGTTGAAAGTTTCGTTTCCGGGCTGGCCGCCAGTTTGATTAATCAAAAGCCCCGGAACCTGCCCCTGCAAAGCCTGCAGGACATTGGTAACCGGTCGATTCTCAATGTCCTTTGCGCTAACGGTTCCGACGGCGCCGGTTAAATTGATTTTTTTCTGGGTGCCATATCCTACCACAACCACATCATCCATAGCAGACGCGCTTTTTACCAGGTTTACGCCAACTTGTGATTCGCCTTTTACAGCTACCTCCTGGGTTTGAAATCCTATAAACGACACCACTAACACTGCGTTGTCGGAAACTTCAAGCGCAAATTTTCCCATGGCATCCGTACTTGTTCCCGCGCTGCTGCCTTTGACCAAAACACTAACACCCTGTAACGGCACACCGGTTTCATTTTTTACAATGCCGCTGATACTCCTTTTGACCGATTGCGAAAAAACACTTTCAGGAATTTGAGTACCAAGAAACATAAAAAAAAGCAGAAAAATGTTCGGCGAAATAAATGTACTAAACCTGGTGGTTGAACTGGCAAAGCCGCACTTGAGTAAAAACTTTTCCATTGAAAGATAATTTAGCAGTTAGTGAATTTATTCTTATTTGAAAAACAGTCATGTTGTTTAAAACGGCGTTATTTCCATTCGTATTGAAATCCTCAAAACAAATCTCTATTATTTGGAGAAGAAAAGAATGTGATTTCTTATCCACCTATTGTATCATCTTATCTTAATCTTTCTGTGACCCGGAAACTGAGTTAATTTTTTTAAATAAAATTATAGGGTATATTTTCCCAGTCATTGTCAAAAGATTCCAAAGATTGCGTGGTTACCTTGTGCGTAAACATTTCTTCGAATAAAGGATAAAATATAATAACACCGCTGCAACCCGCTGTTAATGCGCTTTCTATATCCGCTACAGTTCTGATACTGGCAGGCATAATCTTTGTCTTAACAGCCTCCCTGCTGAACATCGCAGATAATTCCTCTATAAAATTCCGTGCATTCGTTCCGCTTTCCTGAAGCCTGTTGAAATACGGACAAATGGTGGTAATTCCTGTTGCGGCACAGGCATAAGCCTGGGGTATGGATACTACGGTGGTTACCAGGGTTTCCGTGCCATTTCTTTCCAGTTCGGCCGCTGCCATAATACCCTCAGAAGTAGACGGTATTTTGGGAATCACCTGGTCAGAAAGCTTTTTTAGATACTCCACTTCAC
>JBDTEB010000582.1:0-10311 GCA_039922795.1 Chitinophagaceae bacterium | reverse complement strand
ATCTACCTCCTCAGCATCATTCCCGGACCTATTTTTGCCGGCATCGCCTTCATCTTCTTTATCCTGGCAGGTATTTTTAGTCTAAAAGTGAGCCCGGTTCACCAACAGCTAAATAAGGTGAGCAAAGAAATGCAAACCCTGCTGTTCTCCATCCGAAGCATCGAAAGCCTTCAGCCAAAATCAGTCTGTCTCGCCAGCATTCATGCACAGCTGGTTTCAACTAACGACAATGCATCAACGATAATACATAAACTAACGGTTATCCTTGACCGACTTGAAGTAAGAATGAATCCTTTTGTACATGTCTTCCTGAATACGTTTTTATTCTGGGATCTGCAGCAGGCCCTGGCCCTGGCGAAATGGAAACAGCAATATGCACCGATGTTGCCAGGCTGGTTTCAGGCACTTGCAGACATCGAAGCATTATCTACCCTGGCGACGATCCATTTTAATCATCCGCACTGGATTATGCCCGAACTGACCAATGCGCCGGCCGTGTTTATCGGCAAAGACCTGGGTCACCCGCTGATACCCGCCCGCAAAATGGTAACCAGCTCCTTCCAGACCATCGGCGAAGCAAAACTGGCACTGGTCACTGGTTCCAACATGGCGGGCAAGAGCACATTCCTGAGAAGCATCGGGGTAAATATCGTGCTGGCCATGATGGGCTCGCCCGTCTGCGCAACCAGTCTAACGCTCTCGCCTATGCGCGTTATGAGCAGCATGCGCATCATGGACAACCTCGAAGAAAGCACCTCCACTTTTTACGCGGAACTAAAAAAACTGAAACAAATTATCGAGGCTGCAAATAATCACGAAAAGATCTTCATCCTGCTAGATGAAATTTTGAGGGGCACCAACTCGCTGGACAGGAATACGGGCTCAAAAGCCCTGATCAAACAACTTATCAATGAAAAGGGAGCGGGCATCCTGGCTACGCATGATCTGCAACTGGCAGAAATGATTTCTACATACCCCGAGAATCTTACCAACTATCATTTTGACGTGCAGATCAAAGACGAGGAATTGTTTTTTGACTATAAATTAAAAGATGGGGTCTGTAAAAGTATGAATGCTTCCATACTGATGCGGAAGATCGGAATTAGAATGTAATGAATCGTAAAAAGAAAAAACCCCGGTTAAAAACCGGGGCCCCTGTATTGTTATCCTATGAAGACTACGCGATCATAGTTTCAATCGACGTGCCTTTTTTTACCCATCCAAACATTTACCTGTATACATTTCATTATCAACCCTTTACTCCTCATTTTCACCAAAGCGCCTACTCTCCGGCATCCCAATTCTTTCCAAATTCTGGAACAAATTCCATAAAATAGAATGCTTATTTAAACAGTCTGAATATATCGAGACCCAGGGCATAAGCCATCAGGCCAAGCAATAGGATCATCCCGATCATCTGTGAGTATTCGATGAACTTGTCGCTGGGTTTACGTCCGGAAATCATTTCATAAAGCGTAAATAGCGCATGCCCGCCATCAAGGGCCGGTATAGGCAGGATGTTCATAAACGCAAGCACCAGGGAAAAGAAAGCCGTCAGTCCCCAGAATTGCTGCCAGTCCCACTGACCGGGAAACATTTTGCTAATGCTGATAACGCTACCCACACTCTCGGAAGCCTTTACATCTTTTGAGAATATCAGTTTCAGCTGTAACCAGTAACCCTGTATGGTCTCTACGCTCCTGGTAAAGCCCGCAGGTATAGCTGAGAGGAAACTATATTTTATACTGTCTACCACCAAGTCGCCTTTGGCCGCGGGCATCTGGTAAATACCGATTTTGCCATCAGCAGGAACAACCAACTGTTTCAACATCGTGTCTGCTCCACGCAAAACCTGGATCTCAATCTTCTTTAATTTACTCTTCTGCACTTCGTTTCTAAAATCGCCAAAGAATGGCACCAGTAAACCGTTTACAGTGAGAATCTTATCTTTTGATTTGATTCCGGCCCTTGCCGCAGGGTAATCGGGCAACACCGAATCAACACCCGTAAAAGGGTATCTGGGTTCCATAAATGCGATTACCTTGTTTTTGATCAGCAGGCCGGCAAAATTATCTGGAATACTGATGTTTACCGGTTGACCACTGCGTTCAACCTGCATGGTTTTTGCGCGTTTCAGCACCACTTCATAAGGTATAAGCCTGAACTTCTGAATAAATTTCCCATCGACGGTTTTGATCTTATCTCCATCTCTAAGCCCGATACTCTGAGCGAGTGAATCTGTGGCAATACCGTACTTCATCTTATCTGTCGGCACGAAAGACTCGCCCCAATACCAAAGCATCATGGCATAAATCAGGAAACCCAATATGAGGTTAACGGTTACCCCACCAACCATGATGATTAAACGCTGCCAGGCCGGTTTGCTTCTGAATTCATAAGGCTGCGGCGGAAGTTTCATGGCGTCTTTGTCCATGCTCTCGTCGATCATCCCCGAGATCTTCACATAACCGCCAAAGGGAACCCAGCCCAGGCCGTATTCCGTTTCACCGATCTTCTTTTTAAATAATGAAAAGTAGGGGTTGAAGAATAAATAAAATTTCTCCACCCGGCACTTGAACCATTTTGCAGGAAGAAAATGTCCCATCTCATGAAGCACCACGATGATGGAAAAAGATAAAATGAACTGACCGGCTTTCACAGCTACTTCTGACCAATTAATTGCTAATAATATCATGTTTTATACTGCCGGCGACAGGTGAGTTGTTTTGTATAAAGTAAAATTATAAGTATTTGAATCGATGAAACCCTTATCCATATTTAATTACATGTGAATCATCGAGGCGGCGAACGTACGCGCCTCTCCATCGCTTTCAAAATATTCCTCGAGGGTGGGTGTTTCAATAAAAGGCATCTTATCCATTGTTCTCTCCACCAGGTCCGTCATGTCCAGAAATCCAAGGCGATTTCTTAAAAACGCGAAAACGGCAATTTCGTTCGCCGCATTCAATACACAGGGAAGATTTCCTCCCTTATTTAACGCCGTTGTGGCAAGCGCCAGGTTGCGAAATGTTTTAATATCGGGTTCCTCGAAACTTAAGGTATTCGGCTTTTTAAAATCGTATCTTTTGAACGTGCTGGGGATCCTGTTCGGATAAGTAAGTGCATATTGAATGGGCAGTTTCATATCCGGCATACCCATCTGTGACTTTATGCTGCCGTCTTCAAAAACGACCATGCTGTGAATGATACTTTGCGGATGGATGACCACCTGAACCTGTGCGGGCTCCAGCTCAAAAAGCCATTTCGCTTCGATCATCTCGAGGCCCTTATTCATTAGTGTAGCCGAGTCAATGGTGATTTTCGCACCCATATTCCAGTTGGGATGCTGAAGAGCATGATCGCGTTTTACGTTTACCAGGAAGTTCGGTTTCTTTCCCAGGAAAGGGCCACCGGATGCGGTAAGCACCACTTTTTCAATCTGGCTTTCGTTTTCACCGCGAAGACATTGAAAGATGGCAGAATGTTCTGAATCCACCGGAATGATCTTTACGCCAAACTCTTTTGCCCGGGCCATAACGATATCGCCGGCAACCACGAGGGTTTCCTTGTTCGCCAATGCGATCGTTTTTCTATTTTCAATCGCTTTAAGGGTCGGTTTCAAACCGGCAAAACCAACAATTGCGGCGAGCATGATCTCGTAACAATCCATGGTGGCGACCTCTTCGAGTGATTCTTCACCACAGAGCACGGTGATCTGTCTCCCGGCCAGGGCCTCTTTTACCTTTTGATATTTTTTGGGATCGCCGATAACCACGTATTGTGGACTGAATGCTAGAGCCTGCTTGATCAGCAGTTCGTCGTTATTCTGTGCGGTGAGAACGGTGGCTGAAAAGCGGGAAGGATTGGCGGCAATCACTTCTAGCGTCTGGGTGCCGATGGAACCGGTGGACCCGAACACTGCAATCCGTTTAACCTGGTTTGTTGCCGTCATGAAAAGAATTTATGGGTTGTTTATCCTGGAGATCTGATTTCTGCAGAAAACCGGGTTAGTCCGGCGCAATTTAACGCAATAAATCCTCTATAGCAGTATGCACTTTGCTAAAATTAAAGCGATCCACTACCCCGTCCATCATCCTCCGGATCTGATCTGTCTGCAGATTACCGATGGATCCTTCGTGGGTATGGTTGATATCGGTGCTGTAACTGAAGTTTCCGCTTTCGATGTCCCGGCCGATTTTCTTGTATGCGTCCCGAAAAGGAAGACCGCCCACCACCAGTTTATTCACTTCCTCTACGCTGAAGAGATATTGGTACTTTTCATCCTGTAGAATATTCTCTTTTATGGTGATATTACCCAGCATGAGTTCAGCCATCGTGAGGCATGAACTGAGTTCGGCAAATGCCGGGATGATGTGCTCTTTCAGCAGCTGCAGATCGCGCTGGTAGCCGGATGGCAGGTTTACGGTCATCATCATGATCTCATTGGGCAAAGCCTGAAGCCTGTTGCAGCGCGCGCGGATGAGCTCGAATACATCCGGGTTTTTCTTGTGGGGCATGATGCTGCTACCGGTGGTCAGTTCGTCAGGAAAGGAAATGAAGCCGAAGTTCTGGTTCAGGTACAAACAGGCATCCATGCTGAGTCGGCTGAGGGTCGCTGCGATATTGGCCATCGCCGCGGCCACGATCCTTTCGGATTTGCCCCTTCCCATCTGTGCATAGACCACATTGTAATTGAGGTCGTCAAAACCGAGCAGCCGGGTAGTCATCGTTCTGTTGATCGGGAAAGATGATCCGTAGCCCGCGGCAGATCCCAGCGGGTTTTTGTTGACCACTTCGTAGGCTGCCTGCAGGGTAATGAGATCGTCAACAAGACTCTCTGCGTAAGCACCAAACCAGAGTCCGAAGGAAGAGGGCATGGCCAATTGCAGGTGAGTGTATCCTGGCAGCAGGTGTTTTTTAAATTTTTCGCTTTGTGTGAGCAGCAAGTCGAACAGCACGCGGGTTGAGTTGACGAGTTTTTCGATCTCGCTGCGCAGAAAGAGTTTCAGGTCTACGAGTACCTGGTCGTTGCGCGACCGGGCGCTGTGAATTTTTTTTCCGGTATCGCCGAGACTTGCCGTGAGCAGGGCCTCCACCTGGGAGTGGATGTCTTCGACACCTTCGTCCATGGTGAATTCACCGTTATTTATTTTTTGATAGATGGATTTGAGTTCGGCCTGCAGGGTTTGAAGTTCTTGTTTGGTAAGTAACCCCACCGATTCCAGCATCTGGATGTGCGCAAGGGATCCCAGCACGTCGAATGGTGCCAGGAAGAGGTCCATCTCACGGTCAAGTCCAACCGTAAATTGCTCGACTTCGATGAGCGATGCTTTATCTTTTTGCCAGATTTTCATTATCAAGAGTTTGTTTTGGTAAGGAGCCGAAGGGAAGGCCCTACGGGACTTTATCAGCAATAATTGTTCTTTCTACAAATGGGTAGCCGCTACGCGGCATGAGTCGATGCTTTTCCAAGACCAGACGCGGCATGGGGTGATGCAGGTCGACGACCAGACGACGCTTGAGTTTCTTTGCCCGGTACGGGCTACCCATTTGTAGAAATCCTTCCATCGAATCGTTTTGCCACATAGTGGCAACCCTTCTGCCATTCAACGACGTAACCACCCGTATAATACAATCAACCGCCGCTTTGCCATGCAACGACAACTCCGAAAAAATCAACCGCCGCTTTGCCATGCAACGACACCTCCGGAAAAATCAACCGCCGCTTTGCCCGGTACGGGCAACCCCTTTCGCCATTCAATTTCTACCTCATTCCCTCCAACAGCCCTACATAAACCTCGATCCCTTCCTTGATCTCGTGAAGATAAATATATTCATCGGCTGTATGACTCCTCGCACTATCGCCGGGACCGCATTTCAATGACGGCACCGGGATCAACGCCTGATCCGACGTGGTGGGGGAACCATACGTCTTCTTACCCAACGCCAATCCGGATTTCACCAACGGATGCTCCGCGGCGATACCAGAAGACCGCAAACGCATGCTGCGTGGTACCACCGCACTCTTCACGTGCTGCCTGATCACCTGCAGGATCTCCTCATGACTGTACACATCCGTTACCCTGATATCCACCACAAAATTACATTCAGACGGCACCATATTGTGCGCCACATTCCCGGTGCGTATAACCGTTACCGTCATCTTCACCGGACCCAACGCAGCTGACGCCTTTGGAAAGACAAAACTCCTGAACCATTCAATATCGTTAAGCGCGAGATAGATGGCGTTCTCCCCTTCCTCCCTCGCCGCATGGCCCGCCCTGCCGGTAGCTGTACAATCCAATACCATCAATCCTTTCTCGGCAACAGCAAGTTGCGTAAGCGTAGGCTCACCCACAATGGCCGACTCAATTGGCGGTAAAAAAGGGAGCACCGCCTCGATCCCATTCTTACCCGTAATCTCCTCCTCTGCCGAAGCAACAAAAACAAGATTAAAAGGAAGATCATCCACTTCATAAAAATATAAAAACGCGGCGATCAAACTCACCAGCGGACCACCCGCATCATTGCTGCCGAGGCCATACAGTTTTCCATATTCAACCGTTGCAGAAAAAGGATCGCGGGTGTAACCCGGGTTGGGCTTCACCGTATCATGATGCGAATTAAGCAGGATGGAAGGTTTGGAAGCATCAAAGTATTTATTGATCGCCCATATATTATTCAGATGTCGCCGCGCATTTATATTACGGACAGTGAAAAAATCACTAATCACCTGCGCAGTCTCTCCTTCCTCTTTACTGAAGGAAGGAATGGTGATCAGTTGCTTTAATAACTCCACCACATCTTTATATAGATCATCAATTTGCATAGAGAAAAGAAATTATTCCTTAACGATGACGGTTCCCAAAGTCTCGTCACCCGTATTTCTGATCAGGTCATCCGCGTTGCCGATAATTACAGCGGATACTCCGGATTCAATTGCCGCAAAAGCATTGTCGATCTTTGGAATGATCCCTTCAAATAATTTATTGTCAGCAAGCAATTGCACGTAGCCGACGCGGGTAATTACAGGAATCACGGAAGATTCATTCGCCACATCTTCCAGCACACCCGTTTTTTCAAAACAATAAATCAGTCGAACATCATAGGCCTCAGAAAGCAAAACGGCCAGGGACGATGCGATCGTATCCGCATTCGTATTGAGGATATGGCATTTACTGTCATGCGTTAGTGGCGACGCAACGGGCACCAGTCCGTTATCAAGAAAAATTTGCCATTTTTTTACAGAAAGATCAGACTGCCTGATATCCCCCACCCATCCGTAATCAATCGTTTTTACCGGGCGTTTATCTGCCGGAATACAATTGGCGTCTGCGCCCGTTAGTCCGATCGCATCGGTTGCCATAGATTGTAAAATAGCAACGATTTTTTTGTTGACCAGTCCGCCATAGACCATCGTCACCAGGTCGATTGTTTCATCATCGGTGATCCTTCTCCCCTGTTCGTATTTTGATTCGATGCCTAATTTATTTCCGATCCGGGTTGCGATCTTCCCGCCGCCATGTACGAGTATTTTTTTTGATGGAATGGCCGCAAATTTTTCAAGGAATGCCGTGAGTGATTTTTCTTCATCGATGACGTTTCCACCGATCTTGACAACAAATAATTTTTCCTTCATGGGTGGAAGCGCTTATTGAAGAATGTCGGCAATTACGGCCTGTGCTGCCCAAACTCGGTTGGCCGCCTGCGCGGTTACCAGACTGTTTGGTCCGTCGAGAATTTCATCACTTAGTTCCACATTTCTTCTAACCGGCAAACAGTGCATCACACGCGCATTATTGGTGAGCCGGAGCTTTTCTTCCGTCAACATCCAGGAAGGATCGGTAGTATAAATCTTACCATAATCCGTGTAGGTGCTCCAATTTTTCACGTAAACGAAATCGGCATTTTTCAAGGCTTCTTCCTGGTCATAAATAATGGTTGCGCCTCGTGAAAATTCTTCCGACAATTCGTAGGCTTCAGGGTGCGTAATGACAAAATCGGCTTCCCCCCATTTATTAATCCATTGAGCAAAAGAATTGGCCACGCACTGCGGCAGCGGCTTCACATGAGGTGCCCAGGACAATACAATCTTCGGCTTTCTTTCTTCTTTAAAATATTCTTTGATCGTGATGAGATCGGTAAGACTTTGCAAGGGATGAAGCGTGGCGCTCTCAAGGCTGATCAACGGCACACCGGAATATTGCAGGAAAGAGTTCAGTACCAGTTCCTGGTAATCATCTTCCCGATTTTTTAATGAAGGAAAGGTTCGGATACACAGGATATCAAAATATGAACCCAGCACGGGAGCGGCGTCCTTTATGTGTTCTACGGTGTTGCCGCTCATTATTGCACCCTCTTCAAACTCCAGGGCCCATCCCTCTTTATCGATATTGAAAATGATGGGATCCATGCCGAGATTACGTGCGGCCACCTGCGTGCTGATCCTCGTTCGCAAACTCGGATTCAGAAAGATCAGCCCGATCCTTTTATCGGCACCAAGTGATCTGTGCAAAAAAGGATCTGCCTTGTAGGCAAGAGCTTTGCTCACAAGCGCATCGATGTCGTCAACATCACTGGCAGAAGTAAAATTTTTCAAGCTTTTTATTGGTTTTAAAACCGGTTAATTCAAGTGCTATTTATAGTACTGGCCTGTTCCCTAAAAAGTATGCGACAATTACGCCAGGTCAAGTTCTGCCTTCAGGCCCTCTAAAAACCGGTCTGCCTCTGGCTTGCCAATATTCAGCGCAGGCAATAGCCGGATCACATTTGGTTTAGATTCCCCCGTGAATATCTGCCTTTTAAACAAAAGATTTTTCTTCACCTGGTTCAGTTCCTCCGGAAGGTCGATCCCTATCATCAATCCTCTCCCTCTTACTTCCCTGATCTTTGGCAATGTTTTCAGTTCATTTATAAGATAGCTACCGATCACTTCGGCATTCTTCATCAGGTGATCTTTCTCTATCACTTCGAGAACAGCTAACGCTGCCGCACAGGCGAGATGATTCCCGCCAAAGGTTGTGCCCAGCATAAAATATTTTGCATGGATCTTCGGCGAAATGGAAATGCCGGCAACCGGGAACCCGTTACCCATTCCCTTGGCCATCGAATAAATATCGGCGTCTATGCCAGCAAAGTCATGCGAATAAAATTTACCGGTTCTTCCATAACCGCACTGCACCGAATCTGCAATAAAAACGGTGTCGTAAATAGTACAAAGCTGCCTGATCTTCTTCAAAAAAGATCCGGTGGCGACGTTGATTCCTCCAACACCCTGTATGCCTTCTATGATTACAGAGGAGATCTCATTTTCTTTAAATGCATTTTCCAGTGCCGTTTCGTCATTAAAAGGCAGGAAGATAATATTATCAGTGTGGTTGACGGGTGCAATCAGCGAGGGATTATCTGTGGCACTAACCGCTAGCGATGTACGACCATGAAAGGCCTTTGTAAAGGCAATCACTTTTTTTCTTTCGTTATAAAATGAGGCCAGTTTTAAAGCATTTTCGTTGGCTTCCGCGCCGGAATTACAAAGAAATAACTGGAAATCATTTTTACCCGAAACTCTGCCAAGTGTTTCTGCCAGTTCCACCTGCAAAGGAATATGAACGGAGTTGGAATAAAACCCCACTTTATGCAGTTGATCCTCGAGTCGTTTTACATAGTGCGGGTGAGTATGGCCGATAGAGATCACGGCATGTCCGCCATAAAGGTCAAGATATTGCTGGCCATGATTGTCCCAAACATAGGACCCGGCAGCTTTTTCGATGGTGATATTATTGAGTGGGTAAACGTCGAAGAGTTTCATTGTTTCTAATTGTTAGGTGTTGGCTTTATGCGCCCTAAAAATACCCGGCTTTTAACCTCAGCCCTGCTTCTTCCTCCAGTCCAAACATGAGGTTCATATTTTGAATAGCCTGCCCGGAAGCTCCTTTGAGAAGGTTGTCGAGTGCCGAGTGAACGACGATCATATTTTCTACTTTTTCAATCTGGATAAAACAGTTGTTGGTATTTACCACCTGTTTTAAAAAGATGGGGTCACCGCTGATTTTCACAAAGGGATGACCGGAATAAAATGACCGGTATCGTCGTAGAAGTTCATCCAGGCTTTCAGAGGATTCCAGCTGCGAACTGATAAAAATACCGCGTGTAAAATCGCCCCTCCACGGTACAAAATTAATCGCGAAATCAGTATCGCCTTTTAGCTGCGAAATCGACTGGCCGATCTCGGCCAGGTGCTGATGCTGTAATGTTTTGTAAGGCTGAATATTGTTCGCGCGCCAGGAGAAATGAGAGCTGCTGCTTAAGGAC
>JBDTEB010000581.1:0-10942 GCA_039922795.1 Chitinophagaceae bacterium | reverse complement strand
TTCCCTGACAAGTCCTTCTGCATGCGTCGGTGGTGAAGTCTTTAATAGAAAAGAAAGATTTTCGCCAAAGGCTTCAAGAACTTTTGGTGATGGCGGAAACCAGGCATCCAGAACATCTGCGTTAATTATTTCATTCGAACGGTCAAGATGCTGAAGGTCTTCTCCTATGGCTTTAAAAAATGAACCGCCATGATAACAGGCAGAAGGTGAAAAAAAAGAGTATGGAAGCTGCCAGGTCATTTTCTTTTGCAAGGCGTTATAAAGATCCGGGTGTTTGTGTACTTTTAATTCAAGATCTGCGGTAGAGGTAACAGCAAGCTGATAAATCATTTTACCCGAGCTTGCCCGATGCTCGAGGAGCTTCATACCCGCCTTGACATACATTTTTATCAAGTCCTGCCGACAAATAGCCACAATATTTTTTCCTCCATGCGACTGCACCCAGCGGAATGCGGCATACATCAGTGCAAAGGCAGTATGGCTGTTCCGGTTTGTTTTTTGTACCGTGAGTAAGCGAATTTCATATAAGTCATCATCGAAGGAGAATGGAACATTGCTTCGGTCAAAATATTTATCTACAGAAAATTTTGGAGAACCTGGTGGAGTGATGCTAATGAAGCCAGCCATCTCTTTGTTTACCCGGGCAACAATGTAATGATTGTATTCATCCACCGCATCCTTTAATTCATGTATGCTGTTTTGTATGTGCTGGCCCAATTCTGCAGCATAAATTTGATGACGAATAGCATAGATCTCGTGGCGATCCCGGGCAGTAGCGCGGGATAGAATAAGGTTTGAGGACATTTTCTAAAATACTAATAATAGATTAGAATGCTGCAATATTATTTGTTTTGCAGTGCACAGCAGGTAAACTATTTCGTGGGGTGTTGGTACCATTCGGGTGCCAGGGTTGACCTTTATTTTTCATCGTTAAATATGTCTTGTATTTAAATGCCTCCGGAACCTGAGGCTTACCCATGCCAAGCAATTGAATATTAATTGTGCACCGTAGAGCCAGTTTAACATAGAGTTTTATTATGCCTAGTAGAGGCTGCTAGGCATAAAGCTTCTTTATGCCTCGTAGAGGCTACCCATTTGTAGCACGTTGTTAATATGTGGAGTCAGCCCCGTAGGGCCTGCCCTTAAAATTTATAATAATTCAAGGGTACCCCCGACGGGGGAATAAGCCGTGGTTGGGTTTCTTCTACAAATGGGTAGACCCTACGGGTCAACGAACAACTTCCACAAATGGCCGAAAGCACTTATGTGCGTTTTGAAAAAGATTTCCCATCCGATTATGAAAGCTGACAGGTTGCAGACGACGAATTGTTTTCTTCGATATCTTCAACCGCACAAAATTCAACGCGAATGGTTTCTTTTTTTTCAGAGGGTTTGGATTCCATTGGCTTCAAACCCACCCCTTTTCCGTCCAGGAAAAGGATTGAAAGCCAGGTATCATTGACCCCTTCCTTGAACGAAGCGGTGCCGTTCGCTTTCGAGGGAGATGCCTTTAAGACTTTCCCTGCTGGTGTTGCAGCGAACAATGTACACGCCAGTTTTAGTTCAATCCTTACTGCGGTATTGATATTTTTCTTCGTGAGTACGGGATGCGCGCAGAAAGAGATCCCGCTTTACACAGGGGCAATGCCTAACTCAAAAGAAACCGCCGACAGCTTTCGGCTCAGAGATGGTGTGGCATTGAAAGTGTCGCGGCCAACGCTTACTCTTTTTCTGCCGGAAGCAGGCCAGGCAAACGGAGCGGCAGTAATTATTTGTCCGGGTGGAGGTTACGGTGCATTGATGATGCAATCGGAGGGTTATAATACCGCTCAGTATTTTGCCAAACACGGCGTGGCCGCCTTCGTGTTGAAATATCGTTTGCCCGATGACAAAACCATGATCGATAAAACCGTCGGACCGCTGCAGGATGCTCAACAGGCGATCATGATGGTGCGTCTCAATGCAAAGGAATGGAATATCGATACCGCTCGCGTTGGCATCATGGGGTTCTCTGCCGGTGGACACCTGGCGTCTACAGCTTCCACTCATTTCACAAAGGCCTATGTCAGCAATCCTTCGAAAATCAATCTGCGCCCCGCATTTTCGGTGCTGGTTTACCCAGTGATTAGCTTTAGTGAAAAACTGCGCCATACCGGTTCCATGACCAACCTTCTTGGCGCTAATCCTTCGCCAGAAAATATCAAATTGTTTTCCAATGAAGAGCAGATCAGCTCAGCCACTCCACCCGCTTTTCTAATCCACGCCGCGGACGATAACGTGGTTGATGTTGACAACAGCATCAATTATTTTGAGGCGTTAAGACATCATGGCGTGCCCGGTGAGCTGCATGTGTATCCCAAAGGCAGCCATGGTTTTGTTTTACACCTTCCCATAGAAGACTGGATGAGCCTGGTAATGAAATGGATGAGGCCCTGGTTACAGAAAAACTAGATAATCACTATGCATTGGAAACAGCTGATCGATCCGTTTGGCCATATGACGCTCTCGGTAATTGTTGCGATGTTGCCGATCCTGTTTATTTTCTGGGCGCTAATCATTAAGAAAATCAAGGGATATAAAGTAAGCCTGTCGAGCCTGGTGCTTGCGCTCGCGCTGGCCATCTCGGCATACAAAATGCCCTGGAACCTCGCGCTGCTGTCGGCGGCTAACGGAGCACTTTATGGTTTATTCCCGATCTGCTGGCTCATCATTTCGGCCGTATTTCTTTTTAATATCACCGTCAAAAGCGGGCAGTTTGAGATCATTAAACATTTCATGGCGGGGATCACTTCTGACCGCAGGATCCAGGCGCTGCTGATCGCGTTCTCTTTTGGCTCTTTTCTGGAAGGCACGGCAGGTTTTGGAGCGCCGGTTGCCATTACCGCTGCCATGCTCGTCGGACTGGGATTTAATCCATTGTATGCAGCAGGTATCTGCCTGATTGCCAACACGGCACCGGTTGCCTTTGGCTCGATTGGTATTCCCATCACGGTCGCTTCGCAGGTCACCCAGATCCCTGAACTGGCGATCTCGCAGATGGTGGGAAGAACCCTGCCCTTCCTCTCCCTCCTGCTTCCACTGTATCTTGTGGTATTAATGTCGGGGTTTAAAAAGGCCAGGGAAGTAATGCCCGCAATCATCACGGCAGGAGCCTCCTTTGCCTTACTGCAATGGCTTACTTCTAACTATCTCGGTCCGGCGCTGCCGGATGTGTTTGCAGGCCTCGGCTCTATAGTTTCGCTTGTTATCTTGCTGCAGTTCTGGAAACCGAAGTCTGTCTGGCGTTTTAAAAATGAACCGCCCGCTGTATTTGATGCTTCGATTTACTATTCAAATAAAGAGGTCCTCCGAGCCTGGGCACCATTTATCATCCTCACGCTAATGGTAATTACCTGGGGACTGGCACCGGTAAAACAGCTGCTTAACGATGCCGGACAAACGCAGTTTACTTTTCCCGGACTACACAACGCGATCAGCGATTCAAAGGGAAATTTAATAGCCCATATTTTCAAGTTTAATTATTTATCTGCGGCCGGCACAGCGATATTTATTTCAGCATTGATCGCGATACCGGTCGTTGGCATGAGCTACCGAAAAGCAGCCGGAGTTTTTGCGGAAACATTAAAACAGCTTAAATATCCCATCATCACATTCGCGTCGGTGCTGGGCTTCGCCTATGTTTTGAACGATTCGGGAATGACGACAACACTTGCAGTTGCACTCGCAAATACCGGAATCCTTTTTCCATTTTTCGCACCGGTGCTGGGCTGGCTGGGTGTATTTATCACCGGGTCAGATACCTCTGCCAACGCACTTTTTGGCAAGCTTCAATATGCGACTGCAACATCTATCGGTGTGGATCCGGTAGTGACCGTGGGTGCCAATGTTTCGGGCGGAGTGGTTGGCAAAATGATCTCACCCCAATCCATAGCCGTAGCGGCGGCTGCGGGCGGACTGGTAGGGAAAGAATCGGATCTTTTCCGATTTACGGTAAAACATAGTTTTTTGATGCTCGCATTGATCTGCCTAATCGTACTTGCACAGGCGTACCTGTTTAAATGGATGATCCCGATTTACGAGATGTTATTTTAATTTCGGATCAGGTCCCATTTCAAAAACAAGTGATCTTCCATTCAGAATTTGATCATGGGTAATAAATGGTTTACTCAACAGTTTTCCATCAAGGGTCATTTTCTGAACGTATTTATTCTGCCCGGAAATGTTTTTCGCGATGATGGAAAAGTTTTTCTGTTTGCCACCTGCCATAAATTGTAAATGGATCTCGGGGAATTGTGGTGCGCCGATGGCATATTGTCCCGATGCAGGGATGACGGGGTAGAATCCCATCACGCCAAATATGTACCAGGCGGCCATCTGGCCACAATCTTCGTTGCCATTAATGCCGATGGGCTCGTTGCGGAAATTTTCGCTCGTGTGCTTGCGCACCAGTTCCTGCGTCTTCCAGGGCTGATCGCAGTAATCGTATAAATAGATGTAATGATGGCCCGGTTCGTTGTCGTGACGGTAGTGTTTGTCGTTGAAATTCTCATCCAGTTTGGCCACGAATTTTTCTTTTCCTCCCATCATCTTGATCATGCCCATGGGGTCGTGCATGGCGCCGAAAGTATAGGTCCATTGGTCGCCTTCAGTAAATCCTTCCCAGATGCCGGCTTTGTTTTTTTCATCAAAGTCTCCGTTTAATTTACGTGGTAGCAGAAATCCTGTTTTAGGATCGTAGAGGTTTTTATAGTTGCGGCTCATCTGCAGAAATTTTTGCTGATCCGCTGATTTGCCCAGGGCTTTGGCCATCTGCGACACGGCGAAATCATTGACGGAATATTCGATTGTCCTCGATACCGATTCGGCCGTTTTGTCTACCGGCACGTACCCTATTTTTGAGAACCAGGTAAGCCCGGCCTGGGCTTCGTAACCTGTCCATAAATCCCTGTCGCCATATCTCAGTTCACTGTCTTTGTAAGGTGGCACTGTGGCATCTTTGTGCATGGCTTCATAGGCTAATCTGGCATCGAAACCACGAAATCCTTTTACATAAGCATCTGCGATCACTTCATCTGCATGGGTGCCGATCATTATATTGGTTTCAGCTGGGTTGGGCCAGATGGGTAGCCTGCCACCTTCCTTATACATCTGGAGCATCGCAGTGATCATGCCATCTACGCGTGATGGTTGCGTGAAGATCAGCAGGGGATGCAGGGCGCGATAGGTGTCCCATAGAGAAAAGTCGGTGTAGGAGTTGCCGTTATGAACCTTGTCGTCGAAGCCGCTATAATATTTTCCGTACTCGCCCATTTCTCTCGGGAACTGCATGGTGTGAAACATGGCGGTATAAAAGATGGCCTTTTTATCTTCGCTTACTCCCGCGATTTTTATGGCGCTCAAACTTTTTTGCCATTGCGCTTTAGTCGATGCAACCAGCGCATTGAAATCCTTGCCCGTGAGTTCTTTTTGCATATTGATCCTGGCCTGCTCTATGCTGATAAAAGATGTGGCAATTTTCACCTGCACCGTTTCATTGGCTTTCGTGGAAAAGCTGATGTAGGCGCCCATCCTTGTTCCATACTGTTCCTTTGAATCGGTGGATATTTTATCGTTATCCCAGGTGCCGAAGGATGTAAATGGCTTATCAAATTGAATAACAAAATATCCTTTAAAATTTGGTAACGGCGGTCCTATCTGAGCCGACATGCGGTCGGGGTTGTATCCGGTGATTTCGTTTTTTTCTGTGTTGATTTTTACATAGCCTTTGAGGGTTTTTAATCTTGCCGTAAAATCGTTTGCCCAGTCTGTGAGTTCGGGGTTAAGGTTGATGCCCTGGATGATGATATTCGATTGCTCTGAGGCAGGGAAGGTGAATTTCAATATGGCGGATCGCGACGCGGCGGCGATCTCTGTCCTGATGCATTTATTTTGCCCCGCATTAAGTTTCACCGAATAATAGTAGGGATGCGACTCTTCCTCTTTATGAGAGAAGGTTAGCGCCCTTTCCTTAGGCAGGGTTTTTATCTTTCCGATCTGCGGCATTACGGAAACATAGCCGTAGTCGCCCATCCACACGGTGGGCTGATGTGAGGCGAGAAACCCGATGATGCTGTCATCTTCATAGAAATAATTCATGCGGCTCATCTTGCTCTCACCCGTTTGGGCAACGAAGTTGGTCATCGCAAATGGCGGTCCCACGCTGGGCATCGTTCCACCGCCGTCCAGCCCTTTTGCGAAGCCGGTCGCTGCGGTGCCGATCAGGGGGTTGACGTATTCTACTTCGGGTTTTTGAGCGATCGTGATATTAAAAACGAGCAGGGCGGCAATGAGCGGACTGAATTTCATATGAGCATTGTGTTAAGATAAAACTAGGACTATTTGCGAGCTCCCGGCATCATTTTTTCCGGCTTTGCCATCCTGGATACCCATCGGCCGTAAAATGGAAATCCCGTATCTAAGTAAACTTAAATACAGGATTTCTCCGGTTGAAGGGCAAAAAGGTCTCTTCTATTGTAGAATAATCGTACTTATATCCTTACCTGAGCTTATCGTGTAAACACCTTTCGATAATCCCTGTAGATTAATCATATATAATCCTGGCGTAGCATACGATTTTGTCAACACAGTCTTTCCAAAATTATCAATGACCTGAATCGTTGATGCCCTCATTAACCTCAGGTTGAGTATATTATTGGTAACCGGATTCGGATATACCGTCATTTTCGATACACTACCCCAAGACAACATCACCAATTTACTCAGGGTGCTTTTTCCGTCAAGATCACGCTGACGCACCCGATAGTAGTTTATACCTGATGCCGGATTAGCATCATCAAAATGGTATTTAATCGGAGCCAGGCTATTGAGAGCGCCGTTAACCACACCCAATGATGTCCAGGAAGATCCGTCTGCACTTCTCTCCACAACAAAATCTTTGTTATTGGTTTCTGAAGCTACCGACCAGGTGATCAAGGCCTTTTCGCCTGATTTCTCCGCATTAATGGAAAGCCAGGTCACGGGCAATGCAAAATTGGCATTCGCCACAGAAAACGAAGAGAGGGAGCCGGTGTAGTTTGTATAGGTCAACGAATTTGTTGTGCCGCTTGTTGAACCCAGTTGCTTGTACCAGCCGCCAGTGTAACTAAACAGGGTCGGGGTGGTGAGTCCGCTGGTCTCGCCTGCGTTCCAATTCAAAGTTAAATCCACGCCGGCACCTGCATTGGGGTTTGTTTTATTGACAACCCATGTTCTTTTCACCCTTGGGTCTGCCGAGGCTGTACCGCCAGATCCATTCAGATAAAGTTCATCTAAAACCTGTACACCAAATACGTCCGGTGCTCCGGTGTTATTTTTTATGTTAACCGGATTGTAGGCACTTCGACCAACGGGAAAGTCTTTGGAGCCGAGATTATCTACCGTCAGGCTTAAACTGCCGGTGCCGTTTGTCTGCACAAAACGTGTCGCATCAAAATTTAAGACACTGGTAGCAGTAAGATTATAATTACCGAGTATTATTTTATAATTGGCAGAGGAGAACTTAACATCGCCTGCAACCAGGTTTTGAGAAAGGATCAAATCATTTACAGCATCTTCTGCAAAAACGATATCATCACCAGGTGAAGGAATTACCGAAGAGCCCCAGTTCGCAGCCGTCATAAATGAGTTATTGGTACCCCCCCTCCAGAAATTATCGTTCCACTGGGCATACAGCGTTATGTTGGTACTGGCGTTATAATTCGATCCTGCAGCATAGCTGGTTCCCGATCCATTTGCGTTTGTATTCCAGCCGTTAAAGATGTATCCCGATCTTGTGAGGGATCCTTTTGCAGCAACTACTGTTGAGGCAGAATAGTTTCCCGTCGCAGGTGATGTGCCTCCAGTATTATCATTACCAATATAGGTGATGCTGTAATTGCCAGGGATATTTGTTTGAAATACGGGAACTACGGTTATTTCCCTGTCTACAGTTAGGGTATATGGGTTTGTTGTTGAAGCAGTACCCGTTCCACCCTTTACATAGTCCCACCGTACGAAGCTTGAGCTGGCATTCGGAATGGCTGTCAGCGTTATTGAAGTTCCGATAGTGTACACGTCGCCGTAAACCGTTCCGCCAGACACAGATCCATCCGCAGAATAATTTACTTTAAGCATGGCCAGATTATCCACCACGCCCTGAATGGCTCCGATGGCCGATGGATTATTTCTGGCAGTGCCAACCTGATCGCTGGTAATTTCAAAGCTGGAAGCTGTGCTGCCGAGAAGATTAACCCATGCGCTGGTTGTGCTATTGTAATATCCGATTATTGGTGATCCGCCATTGTTGGTATAACCCACTTTAGTACCGAGGTTTCCGGCTGCAAGTGTAAAACTTCCTGTTTTCAGGGTAGGGGCAATACCATTATTATCATACAGAAAGGGTTTAAATACCAGCCCTGTGGTTGGATCTCCAATTTCGGCACCTGTACCATCAGTGATACGCGACAAAGAACCTCCGGAAAAAATCGTGTTATTTACCCCATTGGTGGTATCGGTATAGCGTACATTTCCAATCACTTGGTCCACTCCGCTGGATGTTAGGGAAGCATGATAAATACAATAATACAGGTGAACGTTTGCAGCAGCACTATATGCATTAACGTCGTCAAGCAAATAGGTTGTTGGACTGATAACGGTACCCGTCTCTCTGCGATAATTATAAGCGAAAAGACTATTGACGGCGTAAACATTCCCCCCATTATTTCCAATGGCACCCCCTGTATACTCGCCGTACGCGACATTCCCGGTTAAACTACTGTTTAACATGTATATTGTTGCTCCAACGTTATTCAGTGCTCCGCCAATTTCTGTACTTTTATTGTTGGAAAAAGTAGAGTTGTTGACGTAAAGAAAAGTCGTTCCCCCATTATTTTCACCAGCGCCGCCGCCACCACTGGAAGAAGTGCTTCTATTCTCGGAAAAGGTTGAGTTTTCAATAAACATCTTACCACCCCCAGCATTATAAAAACCACCGCCATAATTTGCGGCATTCCTTAAAACCTGGCAATTTTTCATATAGATCGTTCCACCGCCGTTATTTATCCCGCCGCCGGAAAACGCCCTGGAGTTACTGATAGTGGTATTATTTATCCGTAAAGTATGCCCTGATCCTACGGAAATGGCAGCACCGGACGAACCGGATAAATACCCTCCTTTAATGACCCAGTTGTTTATCGTTGTAGTTTTCCCGCTGCCTGATAAATCGAGTACACGAAATGCAGAAGTTACGATATTGAATTTTCCTGCTTCGTCAAGTCCGGGATTTGGTACGGAGATGGAGTAATTATTTCCGTTAAATATGATTGTTTTTGCAGAGGCGAGTTCTGCAGTGGCCACTATATTGTTTGTTACTTTTATTGTATCCCCATCGGCAGATGCGGTAATGGCAGCTGTAAGCTGAGCATAGTTTCCAACAGCCCTTGTGGTTTGAGAGAAAATGGGCAAAGCAAAAAGTGAAAATAACACAATCGGTAATACATGTCTAAGTTGTTTCATAATTACATCAGGATAAAGGGGTCAACAAATAATTTGGGAAACTTTCAGTCGTAAAACCGAAATGTGAAGCCTTGCAATATTAAACCACATAGGCTGGTTAAATAGTCCGTGAAAAACGCTAAAAAGCTTATCTATCTGTAAACACCTACTGTAAATTATTTACCTACTTAATATTTTATTCAAATAGGACTTAAATTTTATTACAACGTTCAATACATTGTTCGAATATCATCTTTCAGGAAATCATTATTTTCGTCTGATGTTGAAAAAAGTCTCATCAATTGCTTTAATGCTGATTGCATTACTGGCCGTTACAGGTGCCTCTGCACAATTACCCATCGATACGCTTAACGCGCCAAAACCTGCGCTTCCGAATGTTTATGCCGATCCGAACATTGCCGTATTTAATAACAGGTTTTACATCTATCCAACCACCGACGGTACCACCGGATGGCTGTCGACCTTCTTCACCTGCTGGTCATCATCCAACCTGGTGGATTGGAAGAATGAGGGCACAATACTCGATCTTCCAAAAGATCTTACCTGGGCGAAAGAACGCGCCTGGGCACCGACCATCGCTACAAAACATGGCAAGTATTATTTCTATTTTTCTGCTGATGTAAATATCGGTGTGGCCGTAGCCAATAAACCAACCGGACCATTCAGGGATCCGCTTGGAAAGCCGCTGGTAGCAAAAGGCCGGCTGAAAGGACAGATGATCGACCCGATGGCTTTTGTCGATGACGACGGGAGCGCCTATTTATATTGGGGACAGGGCAACTGCAATATGGTTAAACTGAATGACGACATGATCTCTTACGATTCGACGAAGATCGTTACCATCAAACCAGCGGGTTATAATGAAGGCCCTTTCATGATCAAGAGAAAATCTGTTTATTACCTGATGTGGTCCGAATATGATACCCGCGATCCGAGATATTCTATTGCTTATGCAACCTCGGTGTCACCGATGGGGCCGTTTGTAAAACAACCGAATTCGGTGCTGAAAGGAAAAGGCGTGGTTAAGGGTGCGGGGCATCATTCCGTAGTGCAGGTTCCCGGGAAAGATGAATGGTATATTGCCTATCACCGGTTTAAAATTCCGGATGGTAACGGATACAATCGCGAGACCTGTGTGGCTTCTATGCATTTTGATAAGGATGGAAATATTTTACCGGTGGATGTTTTTGAGAAATTGAAGGCGGTTAAGATAAAATGATGGTTTGCGGGAGGGGAGGTGGCGCGGAGGGGTGTGGCGCGCAGAGGGTGTGTGACGTGCAGAGGGTGGCGCGCGGGGTTGTGGCGATGATTAATAGCAGCCAGGGCGGACGCAAGGCCCGCCCCTACCAGATGTGGTGATTCGAATTGGGCGAACGGCCGGCCCGGATAGACGTGGTGATTCGAATTGGGC
>JBDTEB010000580.1:0-5142 GCA_039922795.1 Chitinophagaceae bacterium | reverse complement strand
CGTATGTGGATGCTCTTCCATTGATTGTAAACCCGAGAACAGGAAGAGTTCATACCTGTTACGGACAAACGATCGCGGTAACCGGAAGACTGAGCAGCACAAATCCCAATCTCCAGAATATCCCCATCCGCACCGAAAGAGGCCGGGAGATCAGGAAGGCTTTTATTCCCCGGGACAACGACCACCTGCTGGTAAGCGCCGATTATTCACAGATTGAACTGCGGATCGTCGCCGCCATCAGCAATGATCCCAATATGTGTGATGCGTTCAAGCAAAAAAAAGACATTCACACCGCTACGGCTGCGAAGGTTTTTAATGTGGAAGAAAGTGCGGTAACAAAAGAGATGCGCTACAAAGCGAAAAGTGTAAACTTCGGGATCATTTATGGTCAAGGTGCATTCGGGCTTGCTGAAAACCTGGGCATTTCGAGAAGTGAGGCAAAAGATATCATCGACAATTATAAAAAGCAGTTTCCCAATATCCAGAAATATATGGATGACACCATCAGTTTTGCGCGGAAGAACGGCTATGTACATACGCTGATGGGAAGAAAACGCTGGTTAAAAGATATCAATTCCGGCAATTTTACGGTTCGTGGCTATGCCGAACGAAATGCAATCAACTCACCCATCCAGGGATCAGCTGCTGACATGATTAAATTAGCCATGATCAGGATCAACAGAGAATTCAAAGAACGAAAACTTAAATCAAAGATGCTTTTGCAGGTTCATGATGAGCTCGTCTTCGACGCCCATAAAGACGAGGTGGAAATGCTTAAGCCGCTGATCATAGACTGTATGCAAACCGCATTAATTCTTCCCAACGGAGTTCCGGCCGATGCGGAGATAGGTGTTGGGGTGAACTGGCTGGAAGCACATTAATTTAAATATTATCGCATCATGGAACCCATTATCCAGTTAAAAAATGTTTACAAGAGCTACGGTCCCAGGCAGGTGCTCAAGGGTATCGATCTCGAGATCTATCCCGGCCAAATCATCGGCTATATTGGGCCGAACGGTGCGGGAAAAAGTACCACCGTTAAAATACTTTGCGGACTAATCAACGATTACGAAGGGTCTGTGACCATCAAAGGGCTGGATGCCAAAAAAGATATTCTGACAATTAAAAGCATCATTGGCTACATTCCGGAGTTAGCGGACATGTACGATGTGCTCACCCCATTTGAATTTCTTGGCTTTATCGGTCAGCTTTATCATATGCCGGAAGAGCTGATCAATGATCGTATGACGAGGATCCTGCGGGCATTTGGGATGGAAGAAAATCTTCATCAGCGAATGGATACTTTCAGCAAGGGAATGAGGCAAAAAATATTGATTGCATCCGGCATTATGCATGACCCTGAGATCATTATCCTGGACGAGCCCCTTAGCGGGCTGGATGCAAACAGCGTGATCATCATTAAAGAACTGATCTCCGGCTTGGCCAAACAGGGAAAAACAATTTTCTATTGCAGTCACATGATGGATATCGTTGAAAAAGTAAGCGATCGAATTGTACTTATCGACCAGGGAAGAGTGATTGCCAACGGAACGTTTCAGGAGCTCCGGCAAAACAGGGGTAATGATAGTCTTGAAACGATATTTTCTGAAATGACTTCTACTGAATCTCCCTCATTGAAAGCGCACGACCTGATCAATCTTTTTGAGAAGGCCGAGGATAAATCCAAATCATGAACATCATAAACAAGGGCCTTGTTTCGCTGGCTTTACTACCAAAATTCCTTTACCGGAAAATGGGTGCCGATGTTAATGACTTGCGTTTAATACTAACGACCAAACTGCTGATCGACGACCGGAGGCCCAACACCTTGCACGTGACTCGCTCCAGAAAACAAACCAAGTCGATCTCACTGGCCACCGTGGGCACAATGATCATATCGGCAGTGATGGGACTTTTCTTCCTGGTAAGTTTTGCGATTGGTTCCAACATGGTTACGCAAATGACCATATATTTTACCCTTTTCACGATCCTGCTTACACTTACACTGATCACTGATTTTACTTCGGTATTAATCGATGTGAGAGACAACCAGATCATTCTTCCAAAACCCGTAACCGACAAAACATTTGTACTTGCAAGGCTCCTGCATATTTTTATACATATCAACAAGATCGTGTTGCCCATGTCTCTTGCCGGGCTCATTTTTATGGGGATCAGGCATGGTGCATGGCAGGCAGTGGTGCTGCTTTTTGCCATCTTTATGGTAACGGTTTTTTCCATATTTGTGATTAATACAATCTACCTGGCTATTTTGCGGGTAACCACACCGCAAAAATTCAAGACCATTATCAGTTATGTGCAGATTGCCATGACTATTGCCATCTACGGTGCTTCCCAGATCCTTCCAAGGATGATAGATGCACAAAATTTTCTCCGTATTGATTTCAATAATAAATCCTGGCGCTGGTCGGTACCCACTTATTGGTTTGCCCGAGGTTGGAATTTTTTTCAGTCATTACAAGGTGGGCGAGAGAACCTGGCCGGAGCAATATTGCTGCTTGCAGTTCCTGTTTTCTCCATGTGGATCGTCATAAGATATCTTGCCCCTTCTTTTACACGGAAGCTGGCCACCATGACGTCGGGTTCTGACGGGGATGTGGTGATGCCAAAACAGGCACTCAACGAAAGCCGTTCATTCTGGCCAAGACTTACCCGCAACCTTTCCACGCTGCTTACAAAGAGTCCCGAGGAAAAGATGGCCTTTCAACTCACATGGAAACTCACCAGTCGATTGAGAGACTTTAAATTAAAAGTTTATCCGGGCATCGGGTACATGGCAGTATTCATTTTTATAATGGTCTTCCCAAATTTTCGAAAAAATGGAATGCCTGAAACCTTTTCCTTCGCACCCGGCATTGTGCTGGGTATGACTTATGCGAGTGGTTTTATTTTTATTACATCGATCAACCAGCTGCAATATTCTGAAAGTTTTAAAGCATCCTGGTTTTACCTGACCACTCCAATAAAAAATCCGGGACATCTTTTTTCCGGTGCGCTGAAAGCAGCCGCCGTAAAATTATTTGTTCCTTTTGCCTTGATCGCATCTGTTATAGAAATCGTACTATATGGCTATACCGTTATTCCAAATCTCTTACTTGCATTCTCTAATGTGCTGGCCAGCTCCATATTCATTTCGCTGCTGACATTTCAGTCTCTCCCTTTTTCTTCCGGACAAACTGCTTCGCAACAGACAAGTGTCATGTTTCGATTTATCGGATGCAGTCTTGTGGCAGGATTGTTTGGCTTTTTACATTATCTGATTTTCAGTTTTCTGCCTGTCGTGATTATTGGCATTGTTCTTTCTCTCATAGCCAATTGGTTATTGATTAATACGCTTAAAAATAGATCCTGGAGCAGGGTGCGGGCTTCCTATGAAGATTAATGTGATATGCCTGTATACCCTCTTAAACAGTTTTTTTCCATGGCGGTAATTGTTAAAAAGATAAACCTGTGGCGGATATTAATCAACACAATGTCCGTGACACTGTTGTTACTCACGACTACGTGTTGCGTTGGTCAGCAGAAAGTGGATACCGGATATGTCGCAAATTTCAAGCTTCCCTATTCCATAAGATTCACACTGGAAAAAACCGGAGCCGGCTTAGAAATAAGTCCTGACAACACCTTGTCGGCACCCACGGCCAGCTTTCCTTTTAATTCGGGAATAAACGCCGGCATAAATGTCTCCTACAAATTCCTAAATTTTTCCATTTCCAAAAGCCTCGAAAGCAGCACGAAAAATAGTTCCCTGGTATTTGCGACAAAATTTTATTCGGGGGCAAATGTCTTTGGTGGCAAGATCGGTTTTTACAAAAATGTCGCGTCGCTTAACGACAGTAAAAACCTGGATTTAAAAAGCTCGATCAGGCTGTTTAAGTTTAGTCCTTACTGGATGATCAATACGAATATTAAAAGGTATTCTTTTGCTGCAGTAACAGACTATTCGCAGATTCAAAAAAAATCTGCGGGAGCATTCATTTTTGAAATAAATCCCTCTCTGGTAATTGCGAATGGAAATAATGAAGATATCATTCCTGATAATATTTATTACCGAAGCATTTTTGAAAACATGGCGGGGCTTTCAAAAGTTACTATTCTGAATGTTGACTTTCGTCCGGGTTATGCATACACGAAGGTTTTTGAGGAGGGTGAATATTTTATCGGTGGAGGAATTTTTCTCGGACCCGGGTTTGGATATCATTCACTTAACGCCATTGACAAGAGTGCAGGCCTGCACTGGCAATCCAGCCTCAGATTGAGCGCTACAGCAGGCTTGCACAGAGAGAAATATTTTCTTGTAGCAGGTTTCCGGTACACCAATTCTTTTACACCAGTAAAAACAATTGGTATTCTGTCGGACGAGGGAAGCTTCGCTTTTACCTTTGGACTGCGGCTTGGTGAACTGGAAAAAGCAATTCCAAAAACCTTTGGTGAAATCATACATCGATGAAGCCCTTACTGATATATTGTTTTGATGCCTATGCTGAATGGTGTTACGGTTTCATCCCGGTGATAAAAAAACTTGAAACCCGTTTCTCTACGCGCTTTGACTTCGAGGTTCTCTCCGGCGGATTGATCAGGGCAGCGAAGCCAACGCCTATTGCCGCAATTTCAGATTATATGATGAGGGCTTATCCCCAGGTTGAAGCACTATCAGGGATGAAATTTGGTGAAGACTTTTTATGGCATATTAAAAATTCTAAGGAAAGCGACTGGTTTCCCGATTCCCTGAAACCCGCAATGGCCATGTGTATCTTTAAGGAATATCTGTTCGAAAAACAAATAGATTTTGCCAATGACCTCAGCTTTGCGCTTTTTTCTGAAGGAAGAGATCTTTGTGACGACGAGGCCTACAGGCATCTTCTGGAAAAGTATGATTTGCCGGCAGAAAAGTTTTATTCAAGATTGCATTCAGATGAAGTTAAGCAGGTCGCGAATGAAGATTTTCATACCATCAGTCAATTGGGTATTTCCGGTTACCCGTCATTATTGTTGCAACTCCAACCCGAAAAAATCATTCACCTGGCAGCATCATATATTTCCTATCCTGATATTCAGGAAAAAATACTTGAACTGATATAAGGCACACCCTAAAAAAAAGCCCCGGCAAAACCGGGGCTT
>JBDTEB010000579.1:0-2967 GCA_039922795.1 Chitinophagaceae bacterium | reverse complement strand
CTGATGGTTTCCCTCATCTCACCCGGTCTTCCCGCTTCATCACTTCGAATCCCGTAACCATACTGGAGAAATTTCTCCACCCGGCGCGGATGACCTGGGCTATATGAATTAGGAAAAATAAGCAATATCCGATCGTGAGGATAAAGTGAATGATTCTGGCGGAAGTATATCCACCCAACAACCAGCAGAGCCAATATAATTGCACGGGTCTATATATAGCAAGACCCGACAGCAAAGAGCCGAGACCCATGATAATCACTGCCGTATAAGCGATCTGCTGGGCAGCGTTATATTTTACATAGGAAGGGTGCGTTTTCCTGATTCCAAGATCTGCGAGAACAACTTTCCAGGCATTTCCGAGTGCACCTTTCCCGGGCAATAAATATCTCCACTGACCAGAAAATATGGTGAACAGAACATAAAATATTCCGTTCAGTATAAAGATCCACATGAAAATAAAATGATAAGCCATTCCTTCCCCCAGACGAAAAGGTACATCGAGAGCCTGGTAAAATGATTTGGGAAAAAACTTTAAAAGGGTAGTATTTCCAAATCCGATTTTATAGACGTCATTAGCCCAATAGATAAGAATTCCGCTCCAGATCATCACTCCTAAAATGGGGAAGTTGACCCAGTGAAACCATCTCAGATAAAGCGGGTGTTTTTTGATGATCTTCTTCATATAAAAAGACACTCAGCAAGGCAAGTGTCGGAACAAAGTTGCGAAAAGCAACCGGAATGAAGGAAAGAATTATAGGCAGCTGTTTCCAGGAAACAGTAAATCGTTAGAAAGGACTAAAAAAAAGGCCAGCCATAGAAAGGGCCGGCCTGCTTTGAAAATCCCACTATACACCAAATTTTTACGTTACGCTTTTGGAAGAAGAACAGTATCCACCACGTGAATTACTCCATTACTCTGATAAACATCCTGGATGCTGATGGTAGAAATGTCCCCTTTTTCATCCTTGATCTGGACCTTGTTTCCTTTCATCATTACCCAAAGTTTTCCACCGGCAACTGTTGTAAGTTCAGTTATTCCATTTCCTTCTTTAATGCGTTTCATCAGCTCGTTTGAATCAATCTTACCGACCACAACGTGGTAGGTTAGAATCGATGCAAGCATTGCTTTGTTTTCAGGTTTCACCAATGTGCCAACAGTTCCTTTTGGAAGTTTGTCGAAGGCTTCATTGGTTGGTGCGAATACGGTAAACGGGCCAGCGCTTTGTAGCGTTTCAACCAGTCCGGCTGCCTTGACTGCGGCAACCAGTGTGGTATGGTCTTTCGAATTAACTGCGTTTTCTACGATGTTCCTGGAAGCATACATTGGCGCGCCTCCAACTGTTACGGGTTTCATGTCGCCAGACATGTTTTGTGCAAAAGCTCCGTTAAAAAGGAAAAGAGCGATCAGGGCTAATGAGAGGGATTTAATTGTTTTCATTACGAGTTAAAAAGTTTTTTAGAAAGTTTTTCTGTTGCGTCAAGGCCCTGACTTCAATAATTCAACACATGCAGATACGGGGACTGGTAACGGATGGATTTAATTTTTAAATGTTTGTATGAGATTGCTTTCCTTTTCACGAACTTCCGGTCTTAATAAATTACAGAATTATGGCTTACTGGCTGGTAAAATCCGAGCCGTCGGTGTATGGATGGGAGCAATTATTAAAAGATAAGTCAACCAGCTGGACGGGTGTGAGGAATTATTCAGCGAGAATACATCTCCGGGCCATGAAGAAAGGAGACAAGGCATTCTATTATCACAGCAATGAAGGGATGGAAATCGTTGGCATCGCCACTGTAGCCAGGGAAGCCTACCAGGACGGTACCACGGACGATCCAAGATGGGTGGCAGTTGACCTCAAGCCATCTAAAACATTAAAAAAGCCTGTTCCCCTTTCGGTGGTCAAGGCAGATAAACGTCTTGAGAACATGGCTTTGGTTCGACTCGGCAGGCTATCTGTGCAACCGGTTACAGCCGAAGAGTGGGAAATTATCATGACTTACGCGGTTTAGCCATTTTGTTATTTAACTGGAAAATGCACATGCAACGACTCGTCATTCTTTCTGGTGCCGGCATAAGCGCTGAAAGTGGATTAAAGACTTTTCGCGATAGTGACGGCCTCTGGGAAGGTTATGAAGTAACAGAAGTGGCCACCCCCGGAGCTTTCCGACGAAATCCCCAGCTGGTGCTGGACTTTTACAATATGCGGCGCAGAAATGTGCTGGATGCTGTTCCCAATGCGGCACATACCGGATTGGCGGCGTTGGAAAAAGATTTTGAAGTGATAATTATCACCCAGAATATCGATGATCTTCATGAAAGGGGTGGATCGACCCATGTGTTGCACCTTCATGGGGAGATCACAAAAACCAGGAGCATCAGCAACCCAGATGTGACTTTCTCTTACGACCGGGATCTTGCAGTTGGCGATCTGGCTCCTGATGGAACCCAGCTCAGGCCGTTCATAGTATGGTTTGAAGAAGAGGTTCCTAAACTGGCCGAGGCCGCTGCAATTATGAGAACAGCAGACATCATGGCGGTGATAGGAACTTCGCTCTTAGTGTATCCCGCTGCCGGCCTCGTACATTACGCGCGGCCAGGAATTCAGAAATATATTATCGACAAGCGCATACCAGCTATTGAAAAGTCAAAGGATTGGAACCTGATTGAGAAACCTGCAACTGAAGGGGTCATCGAGTTGCAAAAGTTATTGCGGAGATAATGTCGGTTTTCTATCGGTGTCCCTTCAATAATTCTCCTCCAAAAACACAATCCCATCCGTTTCGAGTTTAGGTAACACTTTTTTGTATATCTCCATCGACGTGGGGATCTGCACCCCTGTCAACCGGATCTCTCCCTGCAGTATCAATTCCGCTGCATGGGCGAGTGGCAGCCCCACCGTAGTGGCCATCGCCGTGTATGATGAATCAAAACCATCAAGCCTGAAACTGCTTTCCCGCCTGTGG
>JBDTEB010000578.1:0-4336 GCA_039922795.1 Chitinophagaceae bacterium | reverse complement strand
CGCGGAAGAAGACAAACTTGTTGATCAGACAGATGCGCTGCTGGCAAAAAAGACAATCTCTCTTTTTCCTGGTGATCGTTTCTTTACGCTTGAATTTGAATTGCTTGATTTTGAAGAAGGGGAATCAAGCTATGCCTACATGATCAAAGGCGTCGATAAGGACTGGAATTACATCAGTGAAAATTCCATTCGCATCAGCGGCCTGCCGTATGGCAACCATACCCTGCTCGTTAAAGGACAGACACACGACGGACTGTGGAGCAATTCCGAATTGAAGATCCCGTTAACCGTTATCAGGCCATATTATCTGCAGTGGTGGTTTATTATTTCGGTGGCTATATTTTCTACAGTACTATTTGTGGTGCTCTATAAAAGGCATGTGCACCAGCTCGTCAACGCAAAAGTCAAGCTGGAAAAAGAAATTCTCAGCCGCACAAAGGATCTCGCGGATTCCCTTCTCCAGGAACAGGCGCTCAGGCAGGAAAAAGATGTGTTGCTGAAAGAGGTTCATCACCGCGTAAAAAATAATCTGCAGGTGATAAGTGGTCTGCTGGAACTGCAGGAGAAAACAGTCAGTGACGAACAGGCAAAACTCGCCCTGCAGCAAGGCAGAACGCGCGTTCGCAGCATCGCCCTGATTCACCAGAATCTTTACCAGTATCAGAATTTAAGCTGCATCGAAGTGAAGTCTTTTGTCGATGATCTTTATCAGCAGGTGAGCAGTATGTACGGGCGTGCTGCAAGCGCTACCACTGCCCATATTGATCTGCCAGTGTTGGAAATTGATATCGATACAGCAGTGCCTTTTGGACTTGCCCTGAATGAGCTGCTGACCAACTCTTTCAAATACGGTTATGAACCTGAAAAGTTGTTTGTGATCAATATGTCACTTACCAGCGAGAAACTTGGATTTGAAAAAGGGAATAGATTTATTTTTGAATACAGGGATTCTGGTCCGGGTCTTCCTGCGGGTTTCGACATAGCGAGGTCGAAAAGTCTGGGCATGAGGCTGGTGAATGATCTCAGTAAACAAATGGGCGGCCGGTTGCACTATAGTTTTGACAGCGGCAGTCATTTTACGATTATTTTCTATGATAAAAAAGCCCGCAAACAAAACGATTAAAGATGTCGAGAATCAAGGTGGGAATAGTAGAGGATGAAATGGTGATTGCGTTAACTATTGAAAGCACATTGCATGAGCTTGGTTATACCTGCTGCGGTCCTGCCGCAAGTTATGGGGAAGCACTGGAAATGATGGAAACCGACAAGCCCGACCTGATTTTACTTGATATCAATCTTGCCGGTAAAAAAGATGGTATCGACGTTGCGGAGAAACTGAATATCCTCCACCCGATCCCGTTCATCTTTCTAACTGCCAACAGCGACCTCGCGACCATCGAACGCGCCAAGGCAGTAAAGCCCCATGCATACATCGTTAAGCCTTTCAACAAGGATGAACTTTTTGCCGCGATCGAAATTGCCTTTAGCAATTACACCGTCAATAAAGAAGCTGCGAGCCTGGTAAAAAGAGAAGCGGTCAATGGAAACGACTTTGTCTTTTTAAAAGACGGCAAACATTTTCACCGGGTCCATTATGCCGAGATATTATACCTCGAAAGTGAAAATAATTATACATCGGTTTTTCTGAATACCCGACGAAAACTCATGATACGCCGGCCTTTCGCTGATTTCCTGGAATCTCTTCCACCAGCGCAATTTGCGCGGGTGCAGCGCAGCTATGCCGTGAATACCACCAGGATAGATTCCCTTGAAATGGACGACGTTACGATCGCTGGTGTAAAAATTCCCATAAGCAAATCTTACCGGGCATCATTAATGAAGGTTCTCGGTATTCAGGAGTAATCCGGCCAGCTAATCCTGTAAAATTATTCGTATACTTTTCCACGGAAAAAGCAGATTTGTATATCAGTTCTCTCGCTTAAACTATCGCGGCAAACGTTGCCTCGTATATCAGCTCCCTCGCACAGAAAATCCCTGGCAAAAGCCGACTTGGATATCTGTTCCCACTTGCTTTCCCGATCGGGCAGTTTCTGTCTAAAAAAAATCATTTCGCCACCGGTCAGGTGCAATCCGCACCACCTGCGGTATCAATCACACCATTGTTTACCGTCATGCTCCTTCATTAATTATTATTGTGTCCTGAACAGTTGATTCTGTTTGTAAAAAAATACAACATGAAAAAGATTTTAATTCTGGTGATTGTCGCGGCAAATTTATTTGCTTCCTGCAAAAAAGAAGACAAACCTCAAACCGTATTTAAAGGACCGGAAGTGATGTTACATGATGGGAAGGCATGGAGCGTAGTGAAAACGGATGCCAGTGGCCTGCCTGTCGAACTGACGATTACGCTGAATGATGCGGTACTCAGTTCTGTACCGGTAGGCTCCGGTGGACATGGGGGTCATGACCAGAGCAATAGTGTGATGTTGCCATTGCATGAGAAGGTGAAAACACTCACGCCGTTCAAATATATAATCGTCGATTACAATCCGGATGGTCATGAGCCTCAAGCGGTCTACGGACTTCCTCATTTTGACTTTCATTTTTACCTGATGAGCGACGCGGAAAGACTGGCTATACCTCCTTATGAAGTGGACAGCTCCAAATTTGTAGCTTTTCCCGCCCCGGGGATGATGCCTGCGAATTATATACCTATTCCAGGTGGTGTTCCTCAGATGGGAACACACTGGGTTGACGTCACTTCACCAGAATTAAGTGGACAGAAGTTTACGCAAACATTCATATACGGTTCGTACAACAACAGTGTGACCTTTTATGAGCCAATGGTAACACTGGATTATATGAAGACAACCGCTGAATTCAATCGCAGTATCCCGCAGCCTGCAAAAGTTGCCGTGAGTGGTTATTACCCCACTAAAATGAAAATAGTTAAGCATGACGGTGTTAGCGATGTAACGCTCACTTCATTTGTATACAGATAGAAGGAATATTTCTTAATACTATAAAAATTTTTACGCGATGAATTATACAGCATATCATGATTTATTCGATGAGATTTTGACTGAATCCAATCCAGTTGCGCCTTACGATAATGAAGAGTTTCAGGACGTCGTAAAAATGAACCAGATCCGTATGAAGAGATGGGATGCAAACCTGACATTATCAAATGAACTTATTGGTAAACTGAGGGAGCTCGATGCAAAGCAGCATTGGATAATCATTACCGAACCATGGTGTCTGGAAGCGGCGCATATGGTACCCTTTCTGGTAAAGATGGCGGAGGCAGGCGAATTCATTTCCTATGAACTTCAGCTAAGGGATAGTGAGCCCCTGTTGATATCTTCCTACCTCACCAATGGGGCAAAAGCGATTCCAATAATGATTGTGCGTGACGAATATGGTAATGATCTGTTTGTATGGGGGCCGAGACCAGAGGCAGCACAAATTTTCAGGGACAGCCTGAGTGCAGCCAATAAGGATCTGAAGGATATTAAAAAGGCTTTATTACTTTGGTATAATGCCGATAAGGGCAGATCGTTGAACGCAGAGATTTTGCGGCATTATGAGCATGTTAAAGCATCAGCACCGGTTTTGAGTCATTAGGAAACGGTGGCGAATTGACAGGATTAAAATGTGCAGGTGCATTCAGTAATTTTTTACCCGGTTTGATTTCGAAATAGGTCATTTTTCCTGTAGGTTCTTGCGCCTGTCTTCTTTCTACATTTTTCTTCCTTTGGCAAACCCAGCATGTTTGACCGGTTGCTCTCAAAAATATTTGGATTTTAAAACGCGAAGCGAGAGTTCAGGGCAACCTGGCTCTCGTTTTTATTTGGAAAGAAATACGGCACCAACAAATCATTTCGCCCCGCGTTACGTGCAGTTCGCACCACTTTTGATGTCAATCACAACATTTTTTACAGTCTTGCTCGTTCATCAACTATTATTGTGTAATAAACAGTTAAGTCTGGTTGTAAAAAATCTTCATAAAGACTTAGAATAGTTTTCTTCCTTACCCGTCCCTTCATAATTTTTCAATTAATTAAAACCTGTCATCATGTTTAGCACCCCGCTAGCCCAAACTTTCATGTACCAATACATGAAAAAAATAAACCTGTATGCAGGCAATCATAAATTATTATTGTTACTACTACTGAATCTGTGTTTGATATTAATAAGCGCAGAGAAAACTTTTGGACAAATACAATTCAGCACCCCGGTTAATTATGCTGCCAATTTGTCGCCGACAGACATTGCCATCGCTGGTTTTACGGGAGACGGAAAACCTCATCTTGTCATCGCCCACGCTGATGAAAATGCGATCTCCGTGATTTTAAATACGTCGCAACCTTGTCCA
>JBDTEB010000577.1:0-4563 GCA_039922795.1 Chitinophagaceae bacterium | reverse complement strand
TTCCACCAGTGAAGATTGAGGTCTGGGACAATTCGGAACCTGGTAAAACCCGCCTGCTTGGCATGCTTCAGCCGGCTATTCCCGATTCTAACCAAAGCCCGCATTTAATACTTCGGGATATCAGTTTCCCGGTCACAGAAGTGCAAAAATTAAAAATCGTGGTGCAGCACCTGCAGCATTTGCCTGCCTGGCATAGCGCCAAGGGAAAACCCGCCTGGGTGTTGATCAGTGAAATTATGGTGAACTAAATGTAGGGGAATCGTGTTCTCAGACCTGGCTACCAGGCATCAGATGAAAGGAACTCTATGTCATTCGTCTGGCGGCTGATAGCCAATTGCCGGAGACGATAGCTTTTGAGCCTAAGATCCCGCAGTGTTTGATATATTTGCTTCTCTTCCTTATTAAAAAGCTAAAAAGAAATCGATGAATATCCGCCTGAACAGATTCCTGCCTGTTGTTCTTTTCACATTATTATCAGTCACAGAATTATTCGCCCAGACTGCCTCCAAAAAGATCATATTGAAAGATGCTTCAGGACTTACCCTTCCGGGTGGCTTTGCCGCTACCATCGTCGCGGACAGTCTCGGCAAGGCCAGACATATTGCCGTTACCGCGAAAGGCGACATGTATGTGAAGCTTGCTTCGCCGAAAAATGGGAAGGCAATCATTTACCTGCACGACTCAAATGGGGATGGCGTCTTCGATCAGAAAACCGGTTTTGGAAATTATGGGGGCACCGGGATGTATCTCAAAGGCGGGTATCTCTACGCTTCGAGCAATGATGATGTCTTCCGGTACAAACTGGATGCGTCGGAAAAAGTGATCAACCAGGATCAGCCTGAAAAGCTGGTCACCGGACTGATCAACCGCCGCCAGCATGAGACCAAATCTCTGGTTCTCGATAACAACGGAAATATTTATGTCAACATCGGGGCATTTTCAAACTCCTGCCAGGTGGAAGACCGCAAGCCCGGTTCTCCGGGAAAACCCAACTGCCCGGTGCTCGATTCTGCAGCAGGCATCTGGCAGTTCAAGGCCGATAAAACTGGCCAGCACTACAGCGATGGTGTACGCTACGCTACAGGATTGCGCAATGTAGTGGGGCTCGACTGGAACCAGCAGGATAACGCTCTTTTTGTTATGCAGCATGGCCGCGATCAGCTGACCATGTTCCCCGAGTTATATGATACAAAAAAATCTGCCGAGCTTCCCGCAGAATGCATGTATATGATCAAAAAAGGCGATAACGCAGGCTGGCCCTACATTTACTACGATCCCTTTCTGAAGAAAAAGATCGAGGCCCCTGAATATGGGGGTGATGGCAAAAAAGAAGGCGACAGCAAATTCATCAACCCGGTTGCAGCGTATCCGGCACACATGGCGCCAAACGGATTATTATTTTATACCGGCAACATGTTTCCTGCAAAATATAAGAACGGTGCCTTCATCGCTTTTCACGGATCATGGAACCGCGCACCCGAGCCACAGGCAGGCTATTTCGTGGTTTTTCAGCCATTTAAAGACGGAAAGCCATATGGAGACTGGGAAGTTTTCGCAGACAATTTCTCGGGATCAAAAGAGAACACCGCAAAAGGAAGAGCCGACCATCGCCCGTGCGGACTGGCACAGGGTCCTGATGGTTCATTGTTCGTTTCCGATGACAACCGGGGAACCATCTACAAAATAAGCTACGCGAAATAATCACTCACCTTACGGAAACCTATAAACGAAAATTTATTAATGAAATATTGCCTGTTATTTTTGATCCTCGGGATGAATGTTGAAGTGAACGCACAGTCCGCCAGGAAGCCTGCCGTAAAAAAGACAGCGCCGACAAAGAACTCCGCCTTAACGTCCAGTATGGCGAGAGGTTCGATCGTGTACACTTCCTACTGCCTCGCCTGTCACCAGGCCGATGCGGGCGGTGTTCCTAACATGAACCCGCCTCTTACAAAAACCGAATATGTACTGGGTGATAAAAAACGGCTGATCAATATTATACTGAACGGACTGAACGAAGAGGTAAAAATTAACGATGAAACCTATTCCAACCCGATGCCTCCCCACAATTTTTTAACCGATGAACAAATTGCGGACGTACTCACTTACGTAAGAAATAATTTCGGAAACAAAGCCAGCCTCGTTAACAAACCGGAAGTGGCCAAACTGCGCAAATAAAATTTCAACATTTATTCATGAGTTACCAGCCCTCGCCAACCCGTTATCACAATATGGAATATCGCCGCTGTGGAAACAGTGGCTTAAAACTTCCCGCCATCTCACTCGGACTGTGGCACAATTTCGGTTATGTTGACAAATTCGAAAATAGCCGGGAGATCATACACACCGCATTCGACGCAGGTATAACGCATTTTGACCTCGCAAATAATTATGGTCCGCCTCCCGGATCGGCAGAAGAACATTTTGGAAAGATCCTGAAAAATGACCTGGCCGGCTATCGCGATGAATTAATCATTTCATCCAAAGCCGGCTACTACATGTGGGAAGGCCCGTACGGTGAATGGGGATCAAAAAAATACCTGGTCTCCAGCCTGGACCAGAGTTTAAAACGATTGAAACTCGATTACGTCGATATTTTCTATCATCATCGGCCCGACCCGGCAACTCCGCTCGAAGAGACGATGGGTGCGCTGGAACAAATAGTGAAACAGGGTAAGGCGCTCTATGTGGGGATTTCAAATTACCAGGCAGATGAGGCCTCAAAAGCTATCGCCATACTGGCCAAAGCAGGCATTCACTGTCTCATCCATCAGCCAAAATATTCCATGTTTGAAAGATGGGTAGAAGGCGGATTGCTTGCGGTGCTGGATAAGGAAGGAGTAGGATGTATTCCGTTCTCCCCGCTGGCCCAGGGACTTTTGACAGACAAGTATCTCAATGGCATTCCGGCAGACTCACGGGTAGCAGTAAGCGGAGTTTTTCTCAGTGAAATGCACCTTACTGAAAGCAATCTCTCCAAGGTGAAAAAACTAAATATTATCGCTGAAGAGCGCGGGCAGAACCTTGCTCACATGGCCCTTTCTTGGTTGTTGAAGGATGACCGGATCACCTCGGTGCTCATTGGTGCCAGCAAACCGGCACAGGTAACCGATTCTATCAAATGCCTGAATAATACAAAGTTCAGCGAAGAAGAATTAAAGAAGATCGATGAAGTATTAAACTCCTAGATCATTATTCTTTTTGATAAACCCGTACGTAGTCCACTTCGAATTTTCGGGGGAAAGTTGTTTTGGATGGGTCACCACCATTCTGTCCACCAATGGCAAAATTCAGCAGCATATAATGTTCCTGCCGAAAAGGATTAATTCCTGTGCCGTCCCTATTAGTAAGATCATTCATGTGTACCTCATTAAGTAATTCGTCATCTACATACAGGGCGATCTTTTCCGGCTCCCAGTCCATTCGCCACACATGAAATTTATCCTGCCATTTAGGATCCTTGAATGAAGTGATAGCTCTTGTGTTACTAAACCATTTCGCTTTGTAGGCCTCTTTTTCTCCCATGGCAATATTTGCCAAAATTTTGCCACGGTAAAATTCCATGATATCGATTTCGCCGTTTTGCGGCCAGCGGCCTTTTACTCCCAGCGTCCACCAGGCAGGCCAGAGTCCCGTGCTGGTATCGATCCGCCCACGCATTTCAAATCGTCCATACAACCAGCTCTTTTTTCCGCGGGTATTGATACTGGACGAGGTATACACGATTTCTCTGCGGGATTTTTTCCAATCTTTGCTTTCTTCCTCATAATTTGGGTTAGGTCTCGATTCCTTCCTTGCTTCGATCACGAGAAAACCATTCTCACATCTTGCATTTTCAGGTTGATACCATTGATCTTCGAGATTGCGAACAAAACCTCTTTCGTAACTCCAGGATGCGGTGTCAGGTGCACCATTTATATTGAATTCATCGGCCCACACCAGTTTATATTCCGGCAGCATTTTATGTTCACGGAAACTGAAAACCATCATGCTCATGAAGCCTGCGCAAACCACTAAAATCCAGGGAACGAAAAAACGCGGAATCATCTTCAAGGAATAGTCGTTTAATCGGCAATATCCAGCATCAATTCCGATTAAACAACTTATTTTCGAACCCAATCATTGAAATCATAAAAGGTGAATACAACCGGTTTGCGAATTGCCATCATCCTGTGCCTGTCCGGTATGTTTGGCTGTAGTGAAAAACAGCAGTCAGCAGAAACAAAAGCCGCATTCAATCCCAATCCCAGCGGCGAATATTTGAGTCCGGAAGAAAGCCTTAAAACTTTTGAACTGCCGGCTGGATATTCCATGCAACTCGTAGCCAGCGAACCGATGATCAGGGAACCAGTGGCCATTGCGTGGGACGGTAATGCCAGGATGTATGTGGCAGAAATGCTTACTTATATGCAGGATGCCGATGCCACCGGTGAACAGGAACCAAAAAGCCGGATTTTGTTGCTGGAGGATACCAATCACGACGGCAAAATGGACAAGCGTTCAATTTTTATCGATAGTCTTCTGCTGCCGCGGATGTTGCAGACCGTTGGTCATGAACTCCTC
>JBDTEB010000576.1:0-4449 GCA_039922795.1 Chitinophagaceae bacterium | reverse complement strand
ACGATAACGGAACCGCTGGGAGTGGGCAACATGGAGTCTCCGACGATCTCGAAAGCACGATAGTTGCCAGGGGCCAGCATGGGTAGCGTAAAAGTATTCAGCTCGTCAATAAATTCGGGATCTGCATAACCTGCGAGGTAGCCGGCAGCTGCCTTCACCGGCACAAGGTGGATCTCATTCAACGCCATCTCCATCTTTTGCGCCCGTCTTTTAGACAGGTAACTTCCTTTCGTATCACTGAGATCTTTCAATAGAAGCTCGTCCATCGAAAGTTTGAAAATACTGCTGACCACTTCCAGCACTTCGATTCTGGGATCGGCCCGCTCTTCTTCATAGGCACCAAGTAAAGATCTTTTGATCTTGAGTTTGTTGGCAAACTCTTCCTGTGTCCATCCGCGAAGTTTACGCAGGTATTTAAGATTTTGTCCGGCAATAGACATGACTAATAAATTTAGCGCTAAAATACTAATTTCTTTATCAATGCAAAAATATTTAGTAAGGGAAATTTATTGAAAGAACAATTATTTTCATTCTCAGGGAACTGTTTAAAATCACCAGCGTTCGCAGATCCTGTTCATAACGATAGTTTTATTTAGCTTTATGCCATGGCAAAGGCATCAAAATCGGCGAAGCTTGCGAAACCAAATAACGCAGCAGCGTCAGGGAACACAGGGAAAGCCGCGAAAGAAGAACCAATCATTCTTATCACCAATGACGATGGCATTACAGCTCCGGGCATACAGAGCCTGGTGGAATGCGTTCGGGGACTAGGAAAAATAGTCGTAGTGGCACCTGACAAACCACAGTCAGGAATGGGCCATGCGATAACCATAGGTCAGCCGCTACGGCTTACCAGATCAAAGATTTTTGGTGATGTGGAGGCCTGGCAGTGTTCCGGCACCCCTGTAGATTGCGTGAAGCTTGCTGTGGACAAAGTGCTTCATCGCAAACCGGATCTCTGCCTTAGCGGTATAAATCATGGCGCCAATCATTCTATCAATGTGATTTATTCCGGAACAATGTCGGCCGCTGTGGAAGCAGCTATCGAGAGTATCCCTTCTATTGGTTTTTCTTTACTTGATCACAGCATTGATGCCGATTTCACTGCGGCGCGCAAATTCGCCCGAATCATTGTTGAAAAGATGCTCAAAACCAGGATGGATAAACACATGGTGCTTAACGTGAATTTCCCCAATATTTCAGAAGAACTGATCAACGGAATTAAAGTCTGCAGACAGGCCTACGCGAAATATGAAGAGGACTTTATCGAACGCAATGACCCTCATGGCAGGCTATATTACTGGCTGACCGGTGCGTTCGTAAACTTCGATAAGGGCACCGATACGGATGTGTGGGCGCTTGAGAATGGCTATGTAAGTATAGTGCCCGTTCAGTTCGACCTTACGAATTATACCCTTAAAACGAGTCTTGAGAAAACCTGGAAACCCTGATGTTTAAAAATGATAAGCTCTGGATCGGAATCGTCCTCGGTCTTGTGGCACCAGTACTGGCAGTAGTGATATATTATTTCGTGACCTTCTATCCCAAAAATGTTACGGTAAGCGAATTCATCTATTACCTGAAAACCTACAAGAGCCTGCTAACTGGTGTAAGTACCATCTCACTCGTCGCCAATGCAATCTTGTTCACCATTGTTATTAATACCCGTAAAGACAATATCGCAAAAGGCCTCTTTGTTTCGACCCTGGTTTATGGCATTGCGGTGTTGCTGATTAAACTGCTTCGTTGATTTTAATCATAGGCTCATGAAATACTATGTTATCGCAGGGGAGGCGTCCGGTGACCTGCACGGAAGCAACCTTGTTAGGATGCTCAAGCAGAAAGATCCTTCTTCAATCATCCGGGGCTGGGGCGGAAGCCTGATGGAGAAAGCAGGGGCAGATGTAGTAAAAAATTACGGTGATCTTGCTTTCATGGGTTTCGTGGAGGTAGTCAGAAACCTCGATAAAATTTTCAAGAACCTCCATTTCGCCAAGGCAGATATTCTGGCCTTTAAACCTGATGCCCTTATCCTCATCGATTACCCCGGATTCAATCTGCGCATGGCAAAATGGGCAAAAGCCGCTGGCATAAAAACGATTTACTACATCTCTCCACAAGTATGGGCCTGGAAAGAAGGGCGGGTTAAAGAGATCAGGAAAACCGTGGATAAAATGATCGTCATCCTTCCTTTTGAAAAAGATTTCTACCGGAAATGGAACTACGCGGTGGACTATGTAGGGCATCCATTGGTGGAGGTAATTGACGACTGGAAAGAAAAAGCGATACACAGGCCACTCTCCGACAAGCCGATCATTGCCTTGCTGCCGGGAAGCAGAAAGCAGGAGATCCTGAAAAAACTGCCAATCATGTTGCAGACAGCGGCGCTATTTCCCGATTACCAGTTCATTGTGGCCATGGCTCCAGGACAACAGGATGAGTTTTACACTCCTTTGCTTGAAGCATACTCTAACGTTTCTTCTGTACGGGACGATACCTATAACCTGCTCAACCAGTCAAGGGCCGCTTTGGTTACTTCAGGTACCGCAACCCTGGAGACTGCGCTTTTTGGGGTACCGGAGGTGGTTTGTTACAAAGGCAGCCCGATCTCTTACTGGATTGCGCGACAGGTGATCAAGGTGAAGTACATCAGTCTTGTAAATCTTATCATGAATAAACTTGTGGTAAAGGAACTGATCCAGGCGGACCTTACGGCTGAAAACTTGCAGAAGGAATTAAACTTCCTGCTAAAGGACGAAACCCGTCAACAACAGTTGCAGGCTGATTACGATGGGTTAAGAAACTTACTGAGAGAAGGTGGTAAAGCTTCTGGCAAAGCTGCAGATATCATCTATGAGTTTACAAGCCAGGTATAATGCTTTGTCGAACAGCCAATGGACTGTTAGCGGCGGTGCAGAAAAAGCTTGACGATCATGACTACAATCGCACCCAGGAACATCAGGATGGAGATCCTGTTAATGCCATGCATGTACCTCATCCATTGAGTATTGGGCTCGTTGGGATCTTTCTTTTTCAAATAGAGATATTCCGCAAGTTGTTTGAGCACTCCCATTTTGACGACATTTCAGAATTTAACAAGATTGACATGCATTTGTTGCAGGATACCCAAATGGTGCTTTATTTTTTTGCTTGCGAACCGTAAGCGATTATATTTGCAAACCCTTCCCAGGGTTTGAATTACCGGGTTTATGGTAGGGTTTATAAAATTGGGGGATTAGCTCATCTGGTAGAGCGCAAGCATGGCATGTTTGAGGTGACCGGTTCGATCCCGGTATCCTCCACGAAGCGGGAGAGGCAAAATGGATTTGGTCTCCCGCTTATTTTTGTGTTTAACTCCCGCTTTTTGGTTTTTCTTTACAGCTGGCAATTTTGCAATGCCATTATCAGTAAATTATGTAAGGGATAATCGAAGTTGTATAAGACATGCCTGTTCAGAAGTTATCATCTTTGTAAGGAAAAAAGACTTCCCATGCAAAACGAAATCACCTGGACCATCGACCAGGCCCACAGCGAAATATATTTCAAGGCAACCCATTTAATGATTTCCCAGGTGTCGGGTACATTTAAAACCTTTAATGCGAGTATTCGCACTTCCGGCAAAGATTTTACCACGGCAGTAATTGATTTATGGATAGATGCTTCATCGTTGCAAACCAACGACCTCAACCGCGACGAGCACTTACGAAGCAAGGACTTTTTGGATGCTCACCATCACAAACAGATCACTTTTACTTCCAACACCATCGGGGAAGGAGATTCAGATGGCAACCATGATTTATGGGGTGAACTGACGATTAGGGGTATCACACACAAGGTAAAATTCAGCGTTCATTTTGGGGGCATACTAAACGATCCGTATGCAAATGAAAAGGCCGGCTTTACCATTACTGGCAAGTTCAACAGAAAAGACTGGGGACTGGTATGGAACCGGGTAGTGGAAGCAGGGGGCATCATGGTAGGCGAAGAGGTAACACTTACCTGCGAGCTTGAACTTATCAACACAACCTACAAGCCGTCTACGTTGGAAATAACTCCCAATGATGCTGAGGTTACGCTTTAGGCCAGAAAGTCTTTCATACCAGCAAGTCAGCTGACTATCCTTTCCAGAGAAAAGTGCCCTTGCTGGTTCCAATAAATCATAACTCCGGCATCCCTCGGGTGATTTGCTTTCTCTAGTAACCGGCTAAATTTTTCTCCAATTGCATATCGTGATTATAGATGTCTTTTCTAAAGTTTAGCAATCCATCGCTATCAACCCATGCCGTGAAATAAGTGATATAAACCGGAACCGCTTTTACTAACGGAACCCATTTTTCTACCCCCGCATTCATGGCCTCTTCAATTTTTTGTGTTGTCCATTCCGGCTGATTACGCAACAGGTAAACAGCCAATTTTTCTGGTTCTGCGAGTCGCATACATCCATGGCTG
>JBDTEB010000575.1:0-3231 GCA_039922795.1 Chitinophagaceae bacterium | reverse complement strand
TCAATCCATCATTAAAGCCAACCGGTTTATAATCCCTCCCGAAATTCACTTTGAAAGACAAATCGCTGGCATGAACCTGGCCCTGGAGCTTTTTCATTTCCGCTATCAGTTTATCCTTAAGTTCGGGGCTCGGTGCCATCATACACCTTTGTCCGTTATCGGAATCCCGGGCTGCGTTACGTATGGTAAGAAAATCCTGTAGTAACTGTTCGTTCGCTGACTTTTTCATGATAACTGTTTATGGAATTTTAAAGGCCTTCTAGCTATGAAGTTAGTAAAATATGTGAAATACTAATTTATTTAGTAATTTCTAAATAATTTAGCAAATTGCGTTGTATAATCGGTTTTCGACGAAAGTTTTCGGAAGGAACAAAAAATCGACAGCCGAAGTATGAGGGCTCGGCCTTGAAAGCAGTTAAGGTATGAACATTTTAATATTCCAGCAATACCACGAAGGGGGAGTGGCAAGCTGAAGGATAAATAAACTATTTCGCCGTTGGACAGCGATACGAGGTAAGATTAAATGATAGCGTAAATTCTGCCATAATATATTGATCCTTTTGCTTTGGATAACCGCGCGAACGGCCCGTGCCATTGACAAAACCAATCGGCTCACCTGTCTCGTAAGAACGGTCATTCAGCAGCTGAGCGATGGAGGCAGATCCATCCGGAAGTTTTGGAAAGATGGCCGGATCAACATAGGTTGAACTAACGTCATCCAGGTAATCTGTATTAGTGAAACGATAAACGATTTCGAATCCGACGTTCATCCTGCTATTCACATTATATTTTATCCCGACCCCAAAAGGAATGCAAAGGGCCATTGTGCTGTAAGGCTTACGGTCTGGATATTGTGAATAACCTTGTCCCTCCGTACCCAGTGGACGAAGGAAAACTTTTTGCTTATTATAGTAAGCGTACGGATCATAACTGAATACCCCTGCGCCTAACGTTACGTAAGGAGTAAAGGGAAAACGTTCTGTACCCGGAATAAATTTGAAGAAATTGAAGTCACCTTGTAACGTCAGCTCCCAGATATTTGTGTTGAAACTCAGGTTTCGGCGCTTTTGAAACTCGTTGCTATTATAAACATCCGAGTAACCAAGCCGTGCGTAATGCGCCGCCACTCTAAGGGCAACGTATTCACCAAACTGTTTGCGGAAGAATACGCCGAGAGCAGGTTTTGGCCTGTTTATAGCCGCTCTTGTATTGAGGTCACCAAAATAATGAGCGGCACCAGCGGAGATACCAAACTCACCTTCCTGAACCGTACTCTGATCCTGGGCTGTTGCCTGAAAACTAAGCGCAACAAGCACTGCCATCAACACTAATCCTGATTTCTTCATCATTTGACAAAATAACAGTTAAATAGATATGTATTTCAAACCAAAGGTCAATCTTAACAAATTAACCTTTAATTTCTCTTGTCGAGTCCCCAGGAAAGCTTGCTTCTGAGCGTCTGGAGAAAGTTGTTTTCGTTAAGCCTCACGAGGCTTACCGTAAAGGTTTCTCTCTTAATCGCCAGCTGGATATTTTTTTCAACAAGTTCTTTCCGGGAGTCGAGCGTACAGATAAAATGATCCGTTCTGCCTTCCACTTCAAAGGATATGATATTATTATCCGGTATAACGATGGGACGTACATTTAAATTATGCGGAGCAACGGGGGTTATTACAAAACTTCCGGATTCAGGGAAAACAACCGGTCCGTTACAACTGAGGGAATACCCGGTAGAACCTGTCGGTGTAGCCACAATAAGTCCATCAGCCCAGTAAGTGTTTAAAAATTCACCGTTCAAATACGTATGAATCTTGATCATTGGCGAAGTATCGGTTTTATGGATCGCAAACTCGTTAAGGCCGTACGGTACTTCACCAAACAGGTCCTGGTTGGCATCGAGGTGAACAAGGGATCGTTTTTCGATTACGATAGTTCGGTTGGAAAGGGCGGTGACCGCTGTTTTCAGGTCATTTTTACCAATGCTGGCCAAAAAGCCGAGGCGACCGAAATTAATTCCCAGCACAGGAATATTCTTGTCTCTGACCAGGGTAATGGTGTCCAGCAACGTTCCGTCTCCCCCCAGGCTGATCAAAAAATCGATGCTTTCATCCAGGTCAGCAGAATCGAAAAATGTCATTGCCTGGTCGGAGATATTGATCGTGCTCCTTATCTGCTCGAAATATGGCTGAAAGATCACCGGCTCAATTTTCTGAATCAGTAACTCGTCAAAAAAAAGCTGGATCTCGTAAGGATGACTGAGTTCTACAACCCTGCTGTAAATGGCTACTTTCATTGACAAAATACTTTTTAACCTACCTCTTTTACGCGCAAGCAACCAAGGTTTAGAAATCGTTTTTGAAGTGCAAAAATAAACCCTTTTGTCCTAACTGGTTGCAACTGTATTCAAAGCGGAAAACAACATCATAAAGAGTGAGGAAGTCAATACCGGCACCAGCTGTGTACATCATCCGGTTGGTAAGCGAGTTTTGCAGAAAAGTTTTATTGTATGCATATCCCATGTCTCCATAGGTTTTCACATAGACCTTAAACGGAATTCTGTCATGAGACCGGGAGAACAAAAACGGAATATCGAATCGAAAAATTTCTTTTCTTAACGTATTGCGGATCATGCCTGCCGCCACCCCGTCAATTACGTATTTTTCAAGGCCCCGAAGAAAGAGATCACCGTAGCCAAATGCCCGCTGGTTAAAATACGGTTGGTCGAAAGGAAGCTTTACCAGGCCATAACCCTGTAGTCCATAATATAGTTTCTTGCCAATCTCCCACCCTCTGGTTCCTTTGGCTGTCAGTTGCCAGAGATTGATGTCTTTTCCAATGCCTTTTCTAACCAATTGCGCATCCCCCATAAATCCTTTTAGCGGGTAAGCCACATAGTCCACGTTATTATAATCTACCGAGTAGGAAAGTTCCGGATAGACAATACTGAGTTTGCCGTTGTTAAAATAATTCGGGTTGATCTTTGCCACGGCTGCGTCTATCCTGTTCCGATTGTAGCTGATTTTAAACTGGTGACGGGTTTTGATGGCGGGCCTGTACGTATAACTCAGACTGGCATTGAAGATTTCGCTAAGCACCTGCCCGTTGAATAAATGCCTGAGCGAAGTGTCAGGATCGTTTGCCGGCTTGTAGGGAATAAATTTTTGTTCGTTGTCCAGGGTGAGATGGTTGATCTCACGGGCAGTTGCGTAAGAAACATTCACTCCATAACCG
>JBDTEB010000574.1:0-6112 GCA_039922795.1 Chitinophagaceae bacterium | reverse complement strand
CGTGATCTCAGTTGCACCGACTGCGCTACGCCTTATGCCAATCCGAAACTGACTACCAAATACAAGGTAAGCGTGGTAGACAGCAACGGCTGTAAAAATTCGAGGGACATTACGGTAAGTGTGGTTTGTAACACCAATAATTATTTCGTTCCAAATACTTTCACGCCGAACGGTGATGGTGTAAATGACGTGTTCTATCCGAGAGGAACCGGTGTCGCGAGGGTACAATCCATGCGCATCTTTAACCGCTGGGGACAGATGCTTTTCGAAAGAAGGAATTTTGCAGCAAACAGTGCCGCCGACGGCTGGAATGGAACTTTCAATGGTAAGCTGGCAGATCCGGATGCCTATGTTTATGCCATCGAATTTATTTGTGATAACGGTTTGATCATCCCGTTCAAGGGCAACGTAACACTAATAAGATAAGATGATGTTTTATTTCTTTATGAAAAGAATTGTGATGAGAAGGATAATGGCGGGCATGTTCTTAGTGATGGTGTTTTCGGCAAATACCGATGCACAGGATATTCATTTTTCGCAGTTCTTCGAAGCGCCTCTTCTCCGAAACCCCTCTCTGGCCGGGATCTTCACAGGAGATATTCGCGTGCAGGCTGTTTACCGCGATCAATGGAACAGCTTTACCAATGCCTACCGGTCAGGTTCTTTTAACGTGGAGTATAAAAAACCTGTAGGCAAAAGCGATGATTTTATTACAGCGGGATTACAGATCCTTTATGACAAGGCGGGCACGGCAGGGCTTACATCAACTTATTTGTTACCTGCAGTTAACTATCATAAATCACTGAGCAGCCAGAAAGTGATGTATCTGTCTGTCGGCTTTATGGGCGGCATCATTCAAAAATCCATTGATCGTTCAAAGATCACGACCAACAGCCAATACGATGGCACGGCCTACAATCCTTCGCTGGCGGACGGGGAGTCATTTCTGAATGCAAAATATACGGTTCCTGATGGAAGTGTTGGAACCAGTTTCAACAGCACTTTCGGGGAAGAAGAAAGGCATAGCTATTATTTTGGGATAGCCTATCATCACATCAACAGGCCTAGAAACTCATTCTATCGCTCAGCGAACGCTGCGCTGAATGCAAAATATGTATTTTCAGGAGGTGTGAAATATGCAATCGATGATGCCACCTCTTTTGCCCTGCAGGCTGATGTTTCCCAGCAGGGGCCCTTCAGTGAAATCATTGGCGGGGCGATGTATTCTTTCAAAATTGGAGATCCGGAAGCTCCATCTTACACCATTCATGGTGGCGCATTCCTGAGATGGAAAGATGCCCTGATCCCGGTGATCAAGATCGATTACAACCCAGTTTCCGTCGCAATCAGTTATGATGTAAACGTCTCCCAGCTTAAAACAGCCAGCCAGGGCCGGGGTGGGGTTGAGCTTTCTATTTCTTATGTCGGATTTTTCGACAGGGAGAATTCCTCCAGGAACCGTGTGCTTTGTCCCCGGTTTTAATTGGATAGCGCGTAAACATTTGGATGGAAGAAATGTTAGTTACGGTATTTCTCAATCAACAACATATTCAATGTCACTACAACCCGGAATAAAAGCTCCTGATTTTTCACTCTACAACACTGAAAAGGAAAAGGTTTCTCTTCAGGACTACAAGGGAAGAAAACTGCTGATCCTGTTTTTTCCGCTGGCTTTTACCAGCACCTGCACAAAGGAGCTTTGTTCGGTCAGAGACGGAATAACAAAATATGCAGACATGGATGCCGATGTTGTCGCCATAAGCGTTGATTCAATTTTTACCCTGTTGAAGTTCAGGGAGGAGCAACACTTGAACTTCCCCTTGTTAAGCGATTTCAATAAGGAAACGTCTGAAGCTTATGGTAGCCTTTATACCACTTTTGGCTTTGACATGAAAGGTGTTTCCAAAAGATCTGCTTTTGTTGTCGATAGAGAAGGTATTCTGGTTTATACTGAAGTGCTGGAGAATGCCGGAGAAGTTCCCGATTTCGATAAAATTGTTGCCGCAATCAAATCTATTGCCTGAGATTTGTTAAGATAACTATAATATTCTAGAGGCCATACCTGCTTACGCTTAGACAGCTTTTTATCATTCAGCCATGTTTGCAAGTTTGGCTGAAAGGGAATATCTTGTTTATGTTTAACGCAATGGATCTACCTGAATGAAGATTTTCTACTTTTTGTGCTTTATTCTTTTCACCGGCCTGACTGCCCAAAGTCAGGCAAAGCCTTTTTCCGAGCAGGTAAAAACGGTCAGGTTTTACCCAAACCCTGCGGTATCCAAGATAACTTTTAGTTTCGACGCTGGTTACGACAAAACTTCCACATTTCAGATCTTCAATTTTATAGGTAAGAAAGTGCTCGACCTGCCATCGGTGTTACCAACGACAGTTGTGGATCTTACCGATTTCTATCGCGGCGTTTATATCTTCCAGGTACGTGACAAGTCAGGCAAAGTGCTGGAGTCAGGCAAATTCCAGGTTGCCCGCTAAAGCACCTGTACAATTACAAATTTCAGATACCTGGTAATATCGATATTGGGAACAATCGGATGATCGGCTGCCTGTGTTTGAACGGTAACCAGCCTGATCATTCTCTTTGCGTCCTGGGCGGCATCTTTAATAACCTGCTGAAACATCTCCGGCGTAACCAGGTGAGTACAGGAAGCGGTTACCAGGAAACCTCCCTTCCTAACCAGTTTCATACCCCTGAGATTTATTTCCTTGTAACCGCTTATTGCTTTACCAAGGTTTTCGCGGCTTTTTGTAAATGCCGGTGGGTCAAGAATTACCACGTCATACTGGCGGCCTTCTTTCGCCCAGCTTTTGAGTGCGTCAAACGCATTCGCAGTCTGAAATTCACAAATGTTATCCAGGTTGTTCAGCGCAGCATTCTCCCGCGCCGCGGCAACTGCAGATTCTGAAATATCGATTCCCGTAACCTTTTTCGCCCCGTAACGTGCGGCATGAATGGAAAAACTGCCAGTGTAACAAAAAGCTTCCAATACCTCGGCGTCTTTGGAGATCCTTGCCAATTCTTTCCTGTTATCCTGCTGGTCGAGGAAATAACCGGTTTTCTGACCATGTTCGAGATCTACTTTAAAAAGCAACCCATTTTCTTTCAGGATGATATTTGTATCGAATGGTTCGGAAAGGAATTTTTTCTGCTGAATCATCCCTTCCAGTTCTCTTACCGGAACGTCGTTTCTCTCGTAAATCCCTTTGGGTGTAAATAATCTATTCAGCGCTTTTACTATCGAATCTTTCCAATTGTCCATTCCAAGGGAAAGCGTCTGAAGCACAAAATAGTCGTTAAACTTATCGATGATAAGTCCCGGGAGAAAGTCTGCCTCGCCAAATACGAGGCGACAATTTTCAGTGTAACCGAGCTTTTGTCGATATTTCCAGGCTGTCTGGATCCTGTTTAGGAAAAAGGCATCATTTATTTCCCGCCCCGGATCATGCGTTAGCAGCCTGACCACGATCTGGGATTTCTGATTGATAAATCCAGATCCGATAAATTGCTTTTTGGAGCTCAAAACTTTGACCACAGAGCCTTCGGCGGGGTCGCCGCTTACCGAATCGACTTCATTGCTAAAGATCCATGGATGCCCCTGTGCAATTCTCGAGTTTTTCAGAGGCTTTAAAATAACAGTAGCCATAACGACGAAGATACTGCCAAAGAATTTGTCGCGATTTTTTCCGGCTGTTAAGAAGCAACGACAGTTAACAGAGACCCTGAAAGGCCCTATTGGCGCACCCAAACACTCATTTCCGACAATTTGTCTAAATAAAACGCCTTGGCAAGTTAATTGACAAGTTATTTTTGCAAAAAAATCAACTTCTTTGACCGGATCGAAGCATCAAAATGTCTGGTCGGTGAGATCTCGCCTGAAGGCTTTGTTCCTCCGGCAGTCGCAGAATAAAAAAAATAAGATGACTATGGAAAATCAAAACATACCAGAGAACGAAATGATGGATAGTTCAGACATCAATTTGAATGCTGATTCAGATGTGCCGGGTACATCTTACCTGGAGAATGAAATCGAAAGTGACGGTGAGATCGGGAAACTGCAGGCCCAGGTCGCCGAATTGAAAGATAAATACCTTCGCCAGGCAGCGGAGTTCGACAATTTCCGCAAACGGAATGCGAAAGAAAGAGTGGAACTTATTCAGACGGCGGGTAAAGATGTAATCACCTCCCTGCTGGATGTGCTCGATGACTGTGAAAGAGCCCAGCAACAGATCGAATCGAGTAACGACCTCCCTTCTATCAGACAGGGCGTTACTCTGGTATTCAACAAACTTAAAAATGCGCTGCAGTCCCGGGGCCTGAAAGAAATGGACAGTATTGGTGAAGAATTTAGCCCTGACCTGCATGAAGCGATCACAGAGATTCCCGCGCCAAAGCCGGAACTTGCAGGCAAGGTGCTGGATGTAGTACAGAAAGGCTATTACCTTAATGACAAGATTATCCGCTTTGCAAAAGTGGTTGTCGGAAAATAATTCCTGATTTTCTTTTATTATCCCGGTTTGGTACGTCTTGAGAAACTCGGTCGCATTGAGGTGACCGACTAAAATTTTATATGTCGAAAAGAGATTATTATGAAGTGCTTGGCATTGGCAAAAGCGCTGCTGCAGAAGAGATAAAAAAATCCTACCGCAAAGTCGCCATGCAGTTTCATCCCGACAGAAACCCGGGTGATAAAGCTGCTGAAGAAAAATTCAAGGAGGCTGCGGAGGCCTATGAAGTGTTAAGCGATGCAAATAAGAAAGCCCAGTATGATCGCTTCGGTCATGCCGGACTATCTGGTAACGGCCGCTCCCAGGGTCCCGGAAATATGGATGATATCTTTAACCAGTTTGGAGATATTTTTAATGACGATGTATTTGGTAATTTATTTGGTGGTGGCCGTGGGAGAAGTAGCGGCGGAAGAAGTCATGGCATTAAAGGGAGTAACCTCAGAATCAAACTGAAACTGACCTATGAAGAGATCGCCAGGGGTATTACAAAAAGCGTAAAGGTAAAAAAATACGTGCATTGCGGAACCTGCGGGGGAAGTGGTGCAAAAGATAAGGGAAGTGTTCAAACCTGTAACGGCTGCGGCGGAAGCGGCCAGGTGAGAAAAGTAACCAATACTTTCCTTGGTCAGATGCAGACCGTTACTACCTGTCCGACCTGTAATGGTGAGGGCATGACCATTACGGCCAAATGCGGTACCTGTAAGGGTGAGGGCCGCGTATATGGAGAGGAAACCGTGAGCATCGATATTCCGGCAGGGGTTCAGGAAGGCATGCAACTGAGCATGTCCGGTAAAGGCAATGCAGGGGAACGAGGCGGAAGTACAGGCGACCTGATTATCCTCATAGAGGAAGAAGCACATGCAGAACTTCATCGCGACGGACTAAATGTTGCTTTTGACTTGCACATCACTATACCGGATGCCATTTTTGGAATCAGTGTGGAAGTGCCGACCATAGATGGAAGAGCGAAGATTAAAATTCCACCCGGAACGCAGAGTGGCAGGATCTTCAGGCTTAAAGGCAAGGGTTTTCCAGCCGTTAATTCATACGAGAAAGGCGACCAGCTGATTCATGTAAACGTATGGACCCCTCAGACTTTGTCTGCTGAAGAAAAATCGATCATGGAAAATCTGAACGACTCTCCAAATTTTCAGCCATCGCCGGACAAGTCGGAAAAAAGCTTTTTTGATAAGGTGAAGGAAATGTTTACTTAGTACAGTAGGTTGGTGGATAATGCGAGAGTTGCCCTGTTGTTAAGGGCACCTCTGGTGGCCCCATGCGCCCTTTGGATTATATGAGTTTGTTCCTATTCGCATTTTAATCAGTCACAGTACTTCATTCAGCCTTTCGCCTGCGTTTGGTATAGAGCTTTTTCGCTTTGTCAACAATATCCACAAACTCTTTTTGCAAAGGATCGTTTACGTCAAAAGAGGAAGTCGCAAGACCCGACAGTTTGTTCCAGGAAAGCGTCTTTGTATATTTTGAATCTTTAAGCAGGGAGCCGAACATCACAACGGCAATTGCGAACTGGTATGGTTTCTCCAGCTCGGCGAATGGTGTGTACACCGCAGCACAGGCGTAGTTAACCATT
>JBDTEB010000573.1:0-8471 GCA_039922795.1 Chitinophagaceae bacterium | reverse complement strand
GGTTTTCAAGGGCTTCCTGAACGAGCTTCTCACTTTCACTGTCGAGCGAGGAGGTAGCTTCATCCAGAATTAATATAGCCGGATCTTTAAGAATGGCACGGGCAATGGCGATCCGCTGCCGCTGTCCGCCGCTTAGTTTGATGCCGCGTTCACCCACGATGGTTTCGTATTGCTCTGGAAATCGCGTGATAAATTCATCTGCATTTGCTTTTCTTGCCGCTTCCACTATTTCTTCCTGGCTGGCATGCGGCTTTCCGTAAGCGATGTTTTCACGGATTGTTCCACCGAAGAGAATGATTTCCTGGGGCACATAGGCCATCTGCTTCCGCAGCTGCGAAAGCGGGAACGTACTGGCGGGCCTTTCATCAAAATAAACCGTCCCGCTGTCGGGTGTATAGAACATAAGCAGTATCGAGGCGATCGTGCTCTTCCCGGCGCCACTGGGACCTACCAGCGCAATATGTTCGCCATGTCTGGCATAGAGCGTGATGTCTTTCAATACTTCCACATCTTTTCTGCCCGGGTAACTGAAGGCTACATTTTCGAAACGCACATTGCCTTTCAGTTTAAAAGAGTCTTCAACAATGGTCTCGCCGAGGTTGATCATTTCATTATCTCCGCGTAATATCTCGCGTACGCTTTGTGTGGCGCCCAGTGTTTTTTGCAATTGTGAAAAGATGTCTGCAAAGCCCGCGAAAGTGCCACCCACAAACATGGAGAAAATAACAAAGGTGGTGAGGGAGCCCATCGATAATTCCCTGGATTGAATCATATTGGCTCCGTACCACATCACGAAAGCCACTGCGCCAAACACGCTGAATATCATGAAGGAAATGAAAGCGCCGCGGTATCTGGCATTCGTGATGGCCGTAATTACCACGGCTTGAATGCTTTTCACATACCGGCCGATCTCGTAAAATTCCGTTGTAAACGCCTTGACTATCGCAATGCCCTGGAAAGTCTCCTGTACGATGGCTCCGCTATCTGCCAGTTGATCCTGTGCCTTGCGCGACATCATTCTTATCCGCCTGCCGAAGACGACTGCCAGCACCGCAATAACAGGCACCACGGAAAGCATGATCAGCGCCAGTTTCATGCTGATCAGAAAAATAAATGTCAGTCCGATAATCAGGGTGAAAATGCCCCTTAAAAATTCGGCAAAAGTAAAAGAGATGGCATCCTGTATCTGTGAAAGATCGGAGGAAATACGGCTGCTTAATTCACCCACTCTTTTTTCGGTAAAGAAACTCATGGGCATGCCGAGCAGTTTGCTGTAAACGTCTCTCCGCATATCGGCGAGCGACCGCTCCCCAACGGCCGTGAGCAGGTAAACCCGCATAAAGGAGAATACTGTTTGAATGCTTAGCTGTATAAATATCAGGATCAGCGTGGTGTTCAGGCTCCAATGGATTGATTTCAGGTCGAAGCCGAATATGCCGGCCGCAGAGGTTGTTCCCAATCCGGTGGGCACTGCATCCGGAGTTGCGGCATCGATCATCTTGCCCAGCAAAAGGGGAAACAGGGCCGTCGTGAATGCGGAAAGGGCTATAAAAATCAGGCTTAGCAGAAATTTTCCCCGGTATGGTTTCACATAGGAGAATAGTGCCAGCGCTTCCTTCAAGCTTTCCCGGGATACTTTGGCTTTCGGCGTATCATCGGGCTGTTTGCCATTGCTGTTAAAGCTTCCTCTTCGTTGTGCCATAGGGTGGGGGATAAGTCCCCGAAATTAGGTCAGGCAGGCAACATAAAACTCATGAACTTTATCGGGTGTGTTGCCGCAGATCCGAGACGTTAGTGCAAGAATCATATAACCGGAGACCGCACCATATTTTCATCTGTGGCTACACCTGAAGGCCTGGTTTGTAAGATACCATACCCTCCCTGCAACACTGTATTATATAAATGAAAACGGCCATTCCTCAGGAATGGCCGTTTTCATTTATAGCTTAAAACAAAATTAATTATCTACCGCTAACTTATTCAGCGATAATTCTGCAGAAGAAATCGGCCAGATATATCCCACGTCAGTAGGCATTTTTGCCTGAGCGGTTCCCTTCGCCGGAATGGTTTGTAACAGCCTCATCAAATCATTGTTTCGTAAACCTTCTCCTAAAAACTCGATTCTCCTTTCTTTTAAAATCGCGTTGGCAAAATCGGTAAACGAAGCAAAATTGGCCGCAGTAAATGTAGTGCCGGCATCTGACCGGTTACGAACGGCATTCAATAAGGCGAGTGCCTGCGCGTCAATGCTGCTGGTGCTGCGCACGCGTGCCTCGGCCAGGTTCAATAAAACTTCGGCGTACCGTATCACCGGAACGTAATCGGTATAGTTTCCACCGGTTTTATATTTTGTGAGCCAGTAGCGCGTTGCCGTGCCGCTTCCTGATTTTAAAACAAAACCCGTTCTGCGAGCGTCTGTGGCCGACCAGCCTGCATCTGCCAGGATGCCGGCTTCATTCAGTGCAAACTCACCGTTGCCCACACCGCCATTGGCGGTAGTAGGAGAATAATAATACCCCAACTGATTCTGAGTGCCCGGGTAATCACCTGTTGTATTTGTCATCGGCATGGAAAAGATAGACTCGGTTGTAGTGTAAGGTGATATAAACACGTTAGCTACATTAGCCTGCAAGGCATGGGCGACGCCTGATGTTGCAGTAAACGGTGCTGTAGCAGAGACTATTTTATTGGCTTCTGTTATTACCTCCGCATATTTCTGCATGGCCAGGTAAACCCTTGTTTTGAAAGCAATAACTGTATTTCGATGGATTCTGGTGGTATTGTTATAGGCAGATCCTGTGCCGGTATAACTTACGGGAACACCCGTTTCGGCTTCATTCAAATCTTTAATGATCTGGGTATATACATCGGCAACGGAACTTCTCACAAGATCGGACTGGCCAACTCCTTTTATACCCGTCAATCTCAATGGCACACCCGGCTTGGCGCCATTGCCATCGGCAAACGGTCGCGCATAAAATTGCAATAATCCGAAGTAAGATATGGCACGAAGTGTTTTTGCTTCGGCTACATAATTTGCAGCCAGCGCAGTGCTAACAACCGTGCTGCCACTTGCCGCCATACCATCAATGAATATATTGCAATTATTAATGGTGGTATATATCTGTGCCCATATATTAACGATGTTGGTCGTACTGTTGGTGGGATTTAATGCCCACACATCAGAACCGGTGATCAGGTTAGATGTTTGGTTTATAAAATCCTCGCCTTTAATATCACCACTGATCACAAAACGGCCCCCGTAGAAGTTGCCGCTTTTCATGGTTCCATATAACGATAATAACTGGCCGGAGATACGACTGGGCGTACTGAATGCAGCAACGTCCGGCACGGTTGTTTGCGGTATCGGCGTCAGCAACTCACGCCTGCACGATGTAGTGGCCATAGCGACCACACCTGCAACAAGAATGTATTTATATATTGAAGTCATTATACTATTATTTTAATGTCGAAATCTTAAAAGCCGATATTTAAACCAACCAATATTGTTCTTGCATTGGCCGCGGTATTTCTGTCCACACCCTGTGATGTTGTCGAATTTCCATTAGAAGAAACTTCGGGGTCAGGACCAGGATATTTTGTGAGGATGGCCAGGTTCTGTCCACTCACATACACCCGGATGGAACTGAGTTTAATTCTGTCCAGCGTAACTTTTGGAAGGGTATATCCAAGGGTAAGATTTTTAAGTTTGGCAAAATCTCCTTTGAATACATTTATGTCCATTGGCATGGCAGACCCATTGGAAACATTATCTCCATAGACCGGCCTCGCATAAAGCTTCCCTGCATCGTCTTTGGCTTTCCAGGCATCAGTAAGTACATCTTTATTGTTTTGCCACCAGCGCTGGTCATGCAAGCCTGCATTCGATCCGTAGTAAACGTAGAACCCAAGCTGGTAAGTAACCAAAGCATTCAGATCAAAATTCCTGTAATGGAAATCGTTATTGAATCCGCCGTATATTTTCGGAACGGTATTTTTATACATCACCGCATCTCCTGCCTGTGTTATAGCGGTTCCGCCAGTTGGACTGACATATTTTGTATTACCATCTGGTGTGGTGGAATAGGCAAACTGACCGGCAGGCACATAGTATTGGTAGTACACAGACTTGCCGGCTGAATTAATAAAAATCCTTTTGCCCGTACCGGGATCTACACCGCCCGTGCGGATAACCCATAAATAGCCGAGTGATTTCCCTGGCTCTGTACGACTGACTGTTTCTGATCCCGCAGTGATGGTAAGCAGGTTGGTAAGTCCGGGTGCGAGAGAGGTAACCTCATTTTTATTGCGGGTGATATTGAATGAACTGCTCCAGGTGAAATCTTTTTTCTGGATGATGGCTGCATTTAATGACAGTTCAAAGCCTTTATTGTACATACTGCCGACGTTCTGTTGGGGATTTGTTGGCAGCCCGGTTGAAGGAGCCTGGGCCACGTTCAGGATCAACCCATCAATATTATTTCGGTAATAGGAAAAATCTGCGGTCAGTCTGTCTTTCAACAATCCGAAAGACAGCCCGAGATCCGTTTTTTTGCTGGTTTCCCATTGTAATATATTATTTCCAACGGCATTAAAGGCAAGTGTTGCCGCACCGCCATACAACCCGGAGTTATAAGTTGAATAAGGAGAATAATCACCGATACCTCCTATATTACCCACTTTGCCATAACTGCCTTTCAATTTGAAGCTGGAAAACAAACGGTTCAGGCCTGCGTTCTCCCAGAATTTCTCCTGGGCAACTTCCCATCCGGCCGATACTCCCCAGAAATCACCTTTCTTCACACCCAGGCCTGAATATTCATCCCGGCGAAGGTTGGCACTGAACAGATATTTTTTGTCATAATTGTAATTTAAACGGCCAAAGCTGGAAAGCAGGTAGTTTTCTCCGAGAACTCCATCCGCCGGATTATTTACCGTAAAACCCGCTTGTACCACGTTGTAGTTTGGATCAGATAAGGAGGTACGCACGATACCGTAACCGGAAGAAGTCCGGCGTGTTTGCTCTGTCCCGATTAAAGCGCTTAAATTATGCTTGCCGCCAAGGGTAAAATCAGCCTGGGCGGTATTGGTCCACAATGAAGTCTTGTATTTTTCGGCTCTTGCAAAGGCATATCCTGTGGTGCTGTAGCCATCTCCCGTGAGAGGGGTTTGAAAAATATCATTGTCTATCAACAGGTAATCGATACCGTATAAACTCTTCAACGTTAAAAAATCAAATGGCTTTAATTGAACATACGCATTGGAAGTTATGTGATTGAATTCACTGTTGCTCCTGTTGAGATCGAGTGACGGTACAGGGTTGAAATAAGAGAGGGAAGAAAGACCCGTTATGTTGGCACTACCAATGGCTGAACCGTTTAAATTATATGAACCATCATTGTTGTAAGGTGATAAAATGGGTGGCAGTACAAAGGCCAGGCGTCCCAATCCACCTGTATTGAATGCGGCACCGCTTAAAGATCCCGAAGTGGTGGCAGCAAGGTTCTTTTCGTTAGAAAAAGATATTTTACCCCCTATGGTAAATATTTTGCTTACCCTTGAATCAACATTAAATAAGGTGTTGATGCGCTTGAAGTCGTTCTTGCGGATGATACCTTCCTGGCTGGTATACCCGGCAGAAAAATAATAATTGGTATTGTCATTTCCGCCTGACACATTTACATTGTGATTGTGCGAGAAAGCCTGGCGGTAAACGTAATCTGACCATTTGGTATCGATAGGTTTGTTATTGGCATCGTTGATCTGCTTGTAGGTAATGGAAGATGAAGGGTTGTTGGCCACTGCCGCTGATTTAAAGTCGATATAATCTTTCGCAGATAATAATTCAGGCAAACGGAATGCGTTGCTCCAGCTTGCCCAGGTATTGTAACTAACCCTCGCCCTTCCGGATTTGCCTTTTTTTGTGGTAATAAACACAACGCCATTAGCGGCCCGGCTGCCATATATTGAGGCAGCAGCAGCATCTTTGGCAATGTCTATGCTTTCAATATCTTCCGGATTGATGTTCCCCAGGGCGTTGCCGGATGCTGCTGTGGAGCTGAAGTCACCGGAAAAAGAGGGCACACCGTCAACAATGATCAACGGGTACGAACTCAGGGAAATGGAATTTGTGCCTCGAATCCTGAAAACCGGCGGCGCATTCACCACACCATTTGGTACGGTAATCTGAACGCCCGCTGCACGGCCAGCCAATGCCTGGTCGAAAGTTTGGATCGGTTTGCCTGCAGCGATAGTACCTTTCAGACTAACCGTGCTTCCCGTGGCCTCTTTTCTTCGTTGAGTGCCGTAGCCCACCACCACTACTTCAGACAGACTTTTATCGGCCGATTGCAGGCTGGCATTGATTATCGCCTTATTGCCAATGCTAAACTCCTGTTCGCTCAGTCCTACCGATGAAATAATCAATATACGGGCATTGGGTGGAACATTGAGAGAATAAGTGCCATCGGATTTCGTCGAAGTGCCCGAAGTGGTGCCTTTAATGAGTATTGTGGCGTTGGGGATCGGTTCTCCGCCGGCGTCGGTAACTTTACCGCTAATAGTGCGTTGCTGCGCCAATAGTTGAATGGCAGCGAACAACCAGGCTCCTGTGAGGAGCAACAGTTTTCTCATGAGTTAACTTTTGATTTCGATAAATATAATTATAATTTGCCTGAGATGAATAGGAGGTGACTGGATAATTTTGCCCCTAAGTATAGGAATCGCGGCTGACTGGAGCCACGAACACAGATTTAGGCGAGAAGAAGGCGGTTGAGTGTGAGGTGTGATGGAGGGGGTGCATATTCAGGATAGATAACAGGATAAACGACGGCTCTGTTGCTTTGACTATGCAATCACTTAAATAATAGACAACCATCAATATTTAAAAAATGAATCATTTTTTTACCGGAATATTTATTATGCTGTGTTTTTCAACGCTGTGCAAGGCACAAAGCGGTTATAATTTTTCTGAAAAAATTGCTTTGCAAGGCGATGGTTCCTGGGATTATTTGCAAATAGATGAAAGTGCAAACCGCTTGTTTGTAACACATGACGACAGGGTACATATTATCAGCCTGACAAACAGGAAAGAAGTTGGTACGATATACAACCTGCATGGTGCTCACCATGTAACAGTCATTCCTGAATTAAATAAATTTTTTGTATCTAATGGAAAGAACAATACCGTGTCCGTATATAATTACACAACATTAGACAGCATTACAACAATCCATATTGATGATGAAAACCCTGACCCGATGTGCTATGATGTTTTTTCAAAAAAACTGTATGTTTTTTGTGATAATGATAAAGCCGTTTTAATTGATCCAACGGATAATCATATTACGGGAACTATCGCTTTGGGTGGTGCACCTGATTTTGCCTTGTCTACCGGAAAAGGATTAATATACAATAACCTGGAAGGTACAGATGAAACTAATGTGATTGACGTAGTGAAACAAAAAGTTATAAAACGGTTTCCCTTGCCTAAGCACTCTGCCCCAACCGGAATGGCATTTGATGAAAAAAATAATAGATTATTTGTTGTTTGTCGGGGAATTAATAAGATGGCAGTTTTAGACGCAAGCAATGGAAAAGTGATCACCCTGCTAAGTATTGAGGGAAATGTTGATGGATTATACTTTGATCATTTGACAAAATTGATCTTTTGTTCCGGCGGTTCAGGGAAAACTACTGTAATTAAGCAACTTTCGAAAGACTCTTATAAGGTAATAGACAAACTGGTTACAAAAGTTGGCACAAAAACTATGGAATTGAACCCGGTTACACATGATTTGTATTTTGCGGCTGCCAGTTTTGTAAGCGGAACTAATCTCTTCTGCCAAACACCTTTTGTGTTTCTATTTTTAAACGGCTTGGCAGCAACACTTCGGCACGACCCTCTAAAAAATAGCAACTTCAAACAAGTGGGTTAAACAATAATTAGAAAGATTAATATAACTCCCTGTGATAACAACCTGCCTGGGAAATTGGGAAAGCGGAAAATTCTGTCATCAGCAGGATGCGTAAAATATATATAGATGAAAAACAAAATTTCATGTATCGCGATATTCTTACTGACAGCATGGTCAGTATCGGCACAAGATGTAGAGAAATCGTACGATTTAAATCAAATGGGGGCGCTGAAACTGGCAGAACAGGCAAAAATTGAAGCGCGAAAATCTGATAAAAATGTTTCAGTTGCCGTACTCAACAGTTCTGGCGTAATAATATTGCTGCTTAAAGGAGATAATGTGGGTCCCCACAATACCGAAGCCTCGCGAAGAAAGGCATACACGGCTCTTTCTACGAAAACACCAAGTTTTGACCTGATGCAAAAAGCTGCTGCCGATTCAACAGCCAAAAATTTGAACACCTTGCCTGAACTTTTGCTTTTAGGCGGCGGCGTACCCATCTGGAAAGATGGAGAACTGGTGGGAAGCCTGGGCGTATCGGGTGCCGGCGGCGGT
>JBDTEB010000572.1:0-3595 GCA_039922795.1 Chitinophagaceae bacterium | reverse complement strand
GTAAAATCGCTTACTGACGAATCGCATGAATACAAATCTGTCCCTTACAGAAAAGGTGGGGAAGAAGAGGTGGGCACCTACACCCTGCGGAAAGGGGGCGTGGAACGTTTCGACGGAAGGAATGCCCGCGAGATGATCGGTTACCTGCTTGAATTATTGAGAAATGAAAGTGCTGCGTTTGCAGCTTACGGTTATGATTTTATTGCTACCACGCTCAAAGAGATGAACCAGAAGATCTCACTGATGGAACAGAAGACGAGAGGATACATGGACAATTCGGCGGAGGTGCCGGATTATATTATTGTAAAACCTTTTGAAGGGAAAGACATGATGTATGCAGAATACTGGACTACCTCTGCTGCCATTGTAAATAACCTGCGGGCAGGAACAAAACTACAACAGGCTAAAGGGTTGAGCCTAAAACAGGAGAGCATCACGCTTTTAAGCACAACGATTGGTGGCAAAAATCGGCTGCGTCCGGAAGAGAGACTGAATGCATTTCGTTATAGCATGATGACGCGAAACCGCATCATCACCAAAGAGGATATTCGTAATTTTTGTTTTCATGAATTGAAAGGAAGGATACAAAGCGTGACCGTGGAAAGAGGTTTTGAAATCGCAGCGCTTCCTAAGGAGGCATTTCGACGAACGATCGATGTAAAGCTTACCCCGCTTGACACGGATACATTGGACGGCAAAGATTGGCAGATATTGTGTGAGCAGCTCCAGTCGAAACTGCACACCCGATCGGCAGTGACCAATAATTACCGGGTATTGATGAATAACCTTGCATAAAGTTTTATGAAAACGGATTCCCTTCCTATAACTTTCTTCAGCAGTCTTGACAGGGATTTCAAGGCTGAAGTAATCGCTGCCGAAATGGTAGAGCAGGGTACTCCCGAAGACCAGATTCTTATTATGGTGCTTGGCGCCATGAAACGACCTTTCCGCAAAGATGTGGAATCGGTAGCCGACGAACTGTCGGAATATAACAACAGGGAATATGTGGTAATAAAAACGCCGAAGGAAGGGATCTATGATATGTTGCCGGAGGGATTGTTCCATCATCCTTCGGCCCACAGTTCGGTGAGTACGGAGAAAGAACTGATTAAAGCCATCAGGCAACGTAAAATCGAGGAGCGGAATTCCAGGAAATTTTTTCTTCCTTTCGAAGCGACGATCAATCATTTGCGGGTACAGATGTCTTCTTACGAAAACCGGCTTGATAAACGCACCCACTACGATGAGCTGGTGGATATTTTTCGTGATCACTGGGAGATTTTTCAATATCTCGATAACCGCCAGGCAGATCTCTTTCTTCACCTGATACCGATTTTGCACGACTTGCGTGATAATCACCCGGTGATAGAAATTATTATGGAGATGATTTTTGATTTGCCTGTGCAGATTATTTTGCGTGAGCAGCTGCCGGTTCATACGGCTGAACCTATTCTGTCGAAGATGGGCGAAAGTATTTTGGGCGTGGATCTGACAACCGGCAATGCCATATTTGATGAGGGGGTAGACGAAATTTTGATCAGGATTGGTCCGATGGCGAGTGAGGTGTTCCAGCAGTTTATGCCGGGTGGAGCAAAAGAGAAGTTGCTGGAGTTATTGTGTGATTATTTGTTGCCTGTGCATCTGGATATTATCACGGAGTTTGAGTTGATGGAGAGGGAGCGGACGACGCGGTTTGTGGAGGGGGAGGATTTTGCGAATAGCGTGTTGGGGGCGGATACGTATTTGTAAAGGGGGTTGTTTTGTGAATGGTGTGTTGGGTAGACAAGTATTTGTAGAGGGGGGATGATTGAGTGAGTGGTGTGTTGGGTCGGATAGGTATTTGAACAGGTCTTTGGAGAATGTAAATCATTTGGGAAGATTGTCCACACTGCCTTCAGCTTTTCTTTTCTCTGCCGCGATGGCTTTATCCCATTTTTCCTGTTGCGTTTTAGCCTGGCTGTGTTTTGTTTGTTCATCGTAGCGAATGTTTGTCGCATCGATTTTGCCTTGCAGCGTGTCGTTTAAATCTTTTATACTTTCTTCAAGCTCTCTCGTAGTTTTTTCTTTCAGTCTTAAAGCTCCAAGGTTTATTTCCCTTACGCCCAATGCCGTGATATCAAAATGTCCCTGTTCATGTTGTAAAAGTTCATCTGTCATTTTACTTTCGACTACCCATGACTGTGTTGTGTCCATAGAGATCGCGATGTTCATGGTTTTGATGACGATTGCGCCACCTTCACCACGGGCAAAGGAGTACCTGGTTTGTGATCTGGCGACGGTGTATCCATCAGCATCGCTGTTGGCGGGCCTTGTTTTGAGCTTTTTAAATTTTGACCAGGTGATTTCGGTAGTAAAGCCGGTGACAGGCATTGTGGGGAATTTATTGAATAAGCTTTGTTCCGCGATAGAGTTCGATCAGGGATAATTCAAAATCGACGGTTCGGATATTCAGCATTTCATCCTGATTTTTATATTCTTCCAACTGCCAGTACCCGCTTTCATTCAGTCGGAAGATTTCTACGTTGATGGCTTCTGAATCCACCAGCATGTATTCTTTCAGTGACGGGATCTCCCGGTATAGCTTAAATTTTGTGCCTCTGTCGTAGTTCCTGGTAGAAGGTGATAATATTTCAATCAGCACGGTAGGTTGAATAGAAATATCATTGTCTCCGCCATCCTCCATCAGATCTCTGCAAAAGATGGAAATATCCGGGTAGGTGAACAATGTGTTTTCAGGAATGTGGACTCTCATATCACTTCCGTAAGGTTGGCAAGGCTTACCCTCTAACGCATTGGCGAGCTTCCCGTATAGATTTCTGAATATGATGTTGTGCCTGAACCCGGCGCCCGACATAGCGAATATTTCTCCTTCGAAATACTCGTGCTTTTGATCACTGGCACGTTCCATCTCCAGGTATTCCTCGATGGTGAATTTTCGGTTGCCGTATGCTATGGCCGGTTCTTGGATTTCCATAGTTAAAGATATTGAAATTGTACGAATAGCTTAGGAGAGGGTAACCCTGGAAAATCAGGCTAACATAAGTTTTGAATCATGATTAGCCTGGTTAACTGATTGCCTCATGAAGCGGGGCATAGCCCCCATTAAACCTGCCCACGACGGGTGGAAGCATGTCGAGGGTGTCGTTTGTTTTTTCGTTGGGTTTCTTCATGAGAATTCTTAACGTTTGTCAGTGCTCGGTCTGCAATCGGCCTTTGCTTATATGAGCTTTGTTCCCTGGTAGAGTTCGATCAGGGATAAGTGAAAGTCGACGGTACGGATATAAAGAATTTCATCCTGATTTTTATATTCTTCTAGCTGCCAGTAACCGCTTTCATTAAGGCGGAATATCTCCACGCTTACAGCTTCAGAATCCACAAGGACGTATTCTCTTAATGAGGGAATTTCCCTGTACAACTTGAATTTTGTACCTCTGTCATAGTTTCTGGTTGAAGGTGATAGGATTTCAATCAGAACGGCGGGTTGAATAAAAACATCGTTTTCATCTTTATCAGTCACAATATCCCTGCAAAAGATGGAAATATCAGGATAAGTAAACAAGGTGTTTTCAGGAATGTGAACCCTCATATCACTGCC
>JBDTEB010000571.1:0-2549 GCA_039922795.1 Chitinophagaceae bacterium | reverse complement strand
GGTTTAAGGGCAAAACCATCATTGCCCAAAACCAGTCTGCCACCAAACCAGAGAATTCCGCAAAGAACCAGCACACCGAGAAACTCGCTCATGGGTGAGGCCAGATCTCTCCGGTAGTTCATCTTGTTCTTTACCAGGTAAAGCGCGTCATTGGTATCGTAGAATTTTTTTGTGAGAAGATGTTCCGCATTAAATGCTTTTATCACGCGAAGTCCGGTGAGCGTCTCGTCAAGAATCGAAAGTCCTTCACCGAGTTTTATCGCCGCTGCGCTACTCTGTTTTTTTAAGGACCTGCTAACCCTGCCGATAACAAATCCTGTGATGGGTAGAAAAATGAGCAGGAAAATGGAAAGCTGCGGACTCAGGAAAACGAGCGTTCCCAGGATGATGATGATATTGAGCGGCTCTTTCACCAATCCTTCCATGGTGTTGACCACGGTACCTTCTAATTCCCAGGTATCATTGGTCATGCGGCTGATAAGATCTCCTTTACGTTGTTCCGTGAAATAACCGATCGGCAGGCTCAATATTTTATTATAGAGATCGTTCCTGAGACTTGTCATCACGCTATTACGCATGGGGGAAAGCACGTAAAAACTCAGATAAAGAAAGAGATTCTTGAGAAAGACTGAAATAACAATAATGATACAGATATATCCTAGAGCAGTGACCACACCATATTTGCTGATAATATTGCTGAGGTAATAACTTATCGTGTTGAGCAGGCTGGACGCATTAAACTCCAGCACCGGAAGCTCGCTGATCCTTTTTGCAGGATCGAAAAGCACATCCAGGAAAGGGATAAGCATCGAAAGAGAAACTATCCCGAAAACAATCGACAACAGGGTAAACGTTATGTAAAGGAGAATATTGGCTTTGAAAGGCTTAAAATATCGTAGCAGCCGGGCATATCTTTTCATACTCAGATTTAAATCGCTCTTACGCACTGAAGCCGGCGTCAAATGTTCAATTTAGCTGTAAATTTACACGGAATAATTGTTAAGGATGCAACAGGAAACAAAACGACAGAAACAGGTAGCGGGATTATTAAAGGAGGAGTTAAGCCTCATCTTTCAAAAGCTTGGACTCAGCATGACCGATGGTGGCATGGTTTCTATCTCGTCCGTGAAAATCACTCCCGACCTTTTTGAGGCCAGAGTCTATGTAAGTCTTTTCCAGGTGAATGATCCCCTGGAAACGATGAAAAAAATCGAAGAAAGAAGCTGGGAGATTAAGAGAGAACTGGTTAGCCGCGTGAAAAACCAGTTGCGTTCGATGCCGCAACTCACTTTCTTTCAGGATGATACCCTGGATTATGTTTTTAAAATGGAACAAATCTTTAAAAAAATCAATGAGGAGGCAAAACCGGATCAGACCCCAAAGGAAAGTGACGGATACTAACAGCCCAGCATTAAATGATTTATCTCACCTTCGCCTGGCGGTATTTTAAGGCTAAGAAATCTACCAACGCCATTAATATTATTGCCTGGGTTAGCGTGATAGCCATCGCAGTGGGTACTGCTTCACTCATCATTCTTCTGAGCGTATTCAATGGATTCGAAGAACTTGTAAAGTCATTATATGCCGACTTTTACACCGATATACGAATAGGTTCGCTAAAAGGCAAAACCATTTTTCTAACTACAGAGCAGCTTAAAGCCATTAAGGCAATGCCGGAATTAAAGTCATTTTCGTTGACGATGGAAGAGAAGGCCCTGCTTCAAAATGGTGATTTTCCTGCTATTGTAACGGTTAAAGGAGTAGATTCAAATTACCGCCGGGTTAGCGGTATGGCAGACAAGCTAATACGGGGTGAGTATTCGCTTGGAACAACCGATACTCCTTATACCATATTGGGGGCTGGCATCGAAAACGCTATCGGCCTTCAATCCGATAGAACTCTTCTCCCGCTTACAATCTATCTTCCGAGGAAGGGGACTACCAATAGTGCAGATCCCAGGCAATCCTTAAGCACAGACAATATCCGGGCAGCAGGCGCCTTCGCCATCCAACAGGATTTTGACAACAAATACGCAGTTACCAACCTCGGGTTTGTAAAGCGAATGCTCGATATGAAGCCGGATGAATATGGTGCGGCAGAGATCATGCTTAACGAAGAGGGGCAGAATGAAAAGGTAAAAAAGGAACTGGTCTCTATTCTTGGGCCCGGATACCTTATACAAAACAGATATCAACAGAACCGGAGCCTTTATTCAGTTATGCAAATGGAAAAATGGGTGATCTATGGATTGTTGTCGCTTATACTTGTTGTGGCGGCCTTCACGATGATCGGCGCACTGACCATGCTGGTGCTTGAGAAAAGAAAAGACATTCAATTGCTAAAGGCATTGGGAATGACCAACGCCCTGGTTGGTAAGATTTTTTTGAGTGAGGGCGTGTTGCTTGCCACTGTGGGAGGACTGTCGGGAGTAATTCTTGCGTTGCTCACCTGTTGGTTCCAGCTACGGTTTCATCTGGTAAAGCTGGAAGGGAATAGTTTCCTCATTGATTACTACCCTGTAAAACTGGCCACGGCAGACGTTATGCTG
>JBDTEB010000570.1:0-4213 GCA_039922795.1 Chitinophagaceae bacterium | reverse complement strand
ACCAGCCATATACTTCGGTCAAAACCAGGATTGATGATACAGGCGGGTATTGCCGGGTCCTTTGCCGACTCACTCGGGCCAGGGTCCGTGGTTCTGGTTGAGGAAGAAATGATGGGCGATCTGGGCGTAGTGGAGAAGGGGGAATTCAAAGATGTTTTTGACATGCAGTTTCTCCACCGAAACCAGCACCCTTTTTCGGAAGGATCCCTGAAAAATCACGGCATCTCCAGGTGGGCCAACTTGAATCTTCGCCAGGTAAAAGGCCTTACGGTAAATGAAGTCAGCACAGATTTGACCCGAATCATGCAATTGAAGAACAAGTACTTTTGTGACATTGAATCAATGGAAGGAGCGGCCTTTCATTACGCCTGCCTTGCAGAAAGTATCCCCTTTTTACAGATCCGGTCAATCAGCAATTTTGTTGGTGAACGAGATAAAAACAAATGGCAGTTGCGCCGCTCCATCGACGAACTCAATGCCCTGCTTTTGCAATTCATAAAAAATCAAACGCTATGAGACTGACTATCGGGTTCTCTCCCTGTCCGAACGATACGTTTATTTTCGATGCACTGATTAATAAAAATATAGACAGCGGCGGCCTGGAATTAGAGCCGGTATTGGCAGATGTGCAGACCCTTAATGAGTGGGCTTTGATAGGCAAACTGGACGTAACAAAGATTAGTTATGGCGTGTTGCCTTTGCTGCTGGCAAATTACCAGGTGCTTTCTTCCGGTGGTGCACTTGGAAAGGGTGTCGGCCCCCTGCTGATCGCTCAAAAACATCTCTCGCGGGAAGAAATTATCCGTGGTCGCATTGGTATTCCGGGGGCCAATACAACCGCACATTTGCTTTTCTCCCTTGCTTACCCGGAAGCAAAAAATAAAAAATTTGTCGTGTTTTCTGAATTGGAGCAGGCTGTGATCGATGGAAGCATCGACGCCGCAGTAATTATCCATGAGAACCGGTTTACCTATCAGAACAAAGGACTTGTGAAACTTGCCGATCTCGGGGTTTACTGGGAGAACGAGACAAACTCCCCGATCCCTCTCGGCGGGATAGTTACCCGGCGAGAATACTCTGAGGCCTTAAAAGTTCAACTGAATGACCTCGTAAAAAGCAGCGTTCAATATTCACTGCAGCGATACCCGGTGATTACCGAATACGTGAAAATGCATTCGCAGGAGCTGGAAGAACAGGTGATGCGTAGCCACATCGACTTGTATGTAAATGACTATTCCGTTGCATTAAAAGACGATGGCAAAGATGCCGTGGAAAATCTGATGAAAGTGTACCAGCGCGTAAATCACAGCAGTGTTGATTTTTCAGATATTTTCGCCTGAAACCCAATTATCTCGCCAGTGCTTTTTTGTAAACGGTAAGGCAGCGGTCGCGCGCGAACTGATGATCCACGATAGGTTGCGGATAGGATAACTGGTCGAATTCAGGCACCCATTGTTTAATGTAGCTATGATCCGGATCAAATCTTTTGGTTTGAAGTGCCGGGTTAAAGATCCTGAAATACGGAGCGGCGTCGCAGCCGCAACCTGCGGCCCACTGCCACCCGCCATTGTTAGAGGCTAGTTCGTAATCCAGCAACCGTTCAGCAAAATAGGCTTCACCCCAGCGCCAGTCTATCAACAGGTGTTTTGCCAGGAAGGAGGCCGTTATCATTCTCACCCTGTTGTGCATGTAGCCTGTTTTATTAAGTTGCCTCAAACCCGCATCCACTATGGGATAGCCGGTTCTACCTTCACACCAGGCCGCGAACTCCTGTTCATTATTACGCCATTGAATGTTTTCATAATCAGGTTTGAAGGCCCGGCCCTTACCCACCTGAGGAAAATGCCAGAGGATCATCTGGTAGAAATCCCTCCAGATAAGTTCATTAAGGTAAACAGCGCCTTTTTCATTAGCGCGCCTCGCGAGTTCCCGAATGCTTAGAGTGCCAAACCGGAGATGAACACCCATCCTCGAGGTGCCTGAAATGCCAGGATAATCGCGCGTTTCCCCATAATTTGCAATCATTTCGTCTGACAATTGTTTTGATGGAAAGGACCTCCCGGCCGGATGAAAACCCAGAGATTCCAGGGAAGGTATGTTCTGCTCTTCCCGCCGAACAAATTGTTTAGAATGCTTTTTAACGGGATAAGAACCAAGAAAGAAATCATTCAGTTTTGCCTTCCATTTTCTGGAATATGGAGTGAAGACCGTGTATGGCGTGCCATCATCTTTCAACACTTCATCCCGCGAAAAAATTACCTGGTCTTTAAAGGTTTTGAATGAGATCGATAACGATTTCAGGCTCTCTGCAACTGCGGCATCCCTTTCCCTGGCATAGGGTTCATAATCTTCATTCGCAAAGACCGTATCGATTTTGTATTCGCCCGAAATTTTTTGGAAAACTTCTTCAGGAGTGGAATAAAATACGGCAAGTGATGAGCCGTATTCTACCAGTTCTGTCTGCATTTCAAGCAACGCATCAAAAATATATTGAACTCGCCGATCTGTTTTATTTTCAAGATCGTCCAGAATATGCTTGTCAAAAATAAACAAAGGCAGCACCGGTTTACCTGCTTTCAGTGCACGATAAAGTCCTGCGTTGTCATTCAATCTCAGATCTCTTCGGAACCAGAATACATTTAATTCAAGCTTCATGGGGCAGGTAATTATAAACAGTGAAAACGCAGAAGGTCGTTAAAAGTTCTGTCCCTAATCTTCTGCTTTAAAGATACCGTGTTTGATTGCGTACGTAACGAGGCCAGCCATAGTTTTAGCACCCGTTTTTAATTTTAGCTTGTCGCGGATGGCTTCCACTGTTCGTGGACTGATGCCCAGGATGACGGCAATCTCCCGGGTAGATTTCTCTTCACAGAGTAACGTCAGCGCCCTTACTTCTTTTTCGGACAGCAGTCTGTCATCGTGCATATCCAGATTGGCTCTCTTGCTGCGCAATCCGGAGAGCAGCGCTTTATTGGTAAGTTCGTCGAAATAGAAATCCTGTTCAACACAGGTTTTTATCGCTTCGTAGATGGTATCTGAATCGGTGTTTTTTGTGAGATATGCATTTGCGCCGATTTCCATTAGCCTGGATATCATGGAATGTTCATTGTGCATGGAGAGAACAATGATTTTTACTGAAGGATATAGCTTCCTGATTTCAGGGAGGGCTGTTACACCATCCATAACGGGCATCTGGATGTCGAGCAGAACAACATCCGGTTCTTTATCTTGAAGTAGTTTCAGCAGCTCAAGCCCATTATCAGCTTCAGCAATTAATTCTATGTCGATCTTTTGCGACAGGGCCGTTTTTACTCCGGCCCGAAAAAGTGCATGATCATCAGCAATGGCGACTTTAATAAGTTTCTTAAAATTAGGATAGGTCATCACAAGGTTTGTTTCTCTTTTCACAATGTCACTTCCGGTGGGTTCTTTTGGAAATTCTTAGGTTTGGCTAAGGTACTAGTACAACTACGAATTTAGTCGAATTCTACAAATACCTTGTTTTTGGGCTAACTACTTTATATGTCGAATGTTAAGCAAAGATTAACTGGCGTATTTCTACGTTAAAGGCAGTAAAAACAAGGGCTTTAAAATCGAGAGAATATACGTTACCGCGCATATTTTGAATTCCTTAAATTTGTTAAATCTTATTTGACCGGAATGAACATGTGATCTAACCCGATTTCGAAAGATAGTTGTTGACATCAATATCCTCAGAAAAATCTACCCTGGGAAAGGTCCTGCTAATCCAGAGAGAAGTATACATATATAAAGCAAAGCAATACTTAAGCTTCCGTTTCGACTATCATCCAATACTCAATATATTACTACTACCATCTTGAGCGAATGGAAACAGTTTTTGTGACTTTTTACTATCAGGTGTAGGAGGAAATCGTGTCAGAATTTTCAGACAGGATGAATCTTTATCTCTTACCGGATTATATAGCATTGGTACTGCGTTGCCCTTTCTGTTGTTGATTAAATAAAATATTGCCTGCCAAATACCACACGTAATAAAATAGTAGCGAAACCGGCATTGAGCTCCGCTTAGCTTATGTAAATGGTTTTAAGGATCATTTAGACGTTGCTTGGTTTCTTGGTTTACTTAAATTTTATGGGTAGGAGGCAGGCTTTTTTTTAGAAAAAACAAATGCAGGTATGCGGCGATTTCCAGTCAGTTAAACTGGGTAATCTCAGCAGGCAATATCTGGGG
>JBDTEB010000569.1:0-3392 GCA_039922795.1 Chitinophagaceae bacterium | reverse complement strand
ATGGTGTCCATGGTGTCGGTGGTGGTCATTGTTTGCACCCGTACAGGGTGGAGATTCCCGATAAGTAGGTCGCCAACTTTTACTTCAAGAGTTTTCAGCCGGCTGAATTCGGTAAGTGAGTTGCAATAGAGCTGCATAGGGGGCAAAATTAGTTATTAGTTGTTAGCTAACAGCTGCTTCTACCAATCCTTCTCCTGTTTGCCCGGAGACACGTTTTTCGATTGCATCCTGTCCTGAAGTTCTTTTTCCTTTTGCGCCAGGGCTTTCAGGAGTTGTTCCACCTGCTTCTGGTTCAGCTTGCTCTGCGGCGGCTTTGGCTGTTCATTTTGTTCGGGCTTGTCCTTGTCCTGTTTTTCTTTATCGTCCTTTTTCTTGTCGTCCTTTTTCTTCTCGTCCTGCTTTTTCTTTTCTTCCTCGTCCTGCTTTTTCTTTTCCAGCAAGGCTTTTTGAAGATTTTCCCTGGCCTCATTGTCGTCGGCATTGAGCTTCAAGGCATTTTTCCAGGACTGGATGCTTTCCGCCAGTTTCTGCTGTTTGCTGTAAGTTACCCCCTGGTTGTAAAAGGATTTCTCGCGGCCCGCTTTATCCTTGCTATTTTTTATCGCGGCCTCATAACTGCCCAGGGCGGTTTCAAAATCGTTGGACTTGAAAGCGGCATTGCCCAGGTTATAGCTGGCAACCGGATTTTCCGGGGATATGGTCAAAGCCTTCTTGTATTCTGCAGCCGATTGCTGGAAATTGTTCTTTTTATAAAAATTGTTTCCATTGGTGATTGCCGCATTTTCTTTCTGGCCTGAAACAGCCAGCGACCAGCACATGCAAAAAATTATAAGCGTGAGTATCTGTTTCATAATCTGGCCAGTTTGGTTTCGGGAATAAACATCTCCACAAGGAGTATCAGCAGGGCAGCAGCCAGAAAGAACTGGAAGTAGCTTTTATAGTCAATAAACGCACTATCACCAAGATCTTTCTGTTCGATAGACTTTAGCTGCGCCTGAAGACGATCCACCGCCTGGTTGGAATCATCGAGCCTTACATATATCCCGCTTGTGGCTTTGGCAAGCGCCATCAATTCCTGTTCATTCAATTTTGTAATAATCGCGTTTCCTTCCGCATCCTTTCTGATCTGGTTGGTCTCTTTGTCGATGATGGGAACTCCCTCAGGAGAGCCTACGCCAACCGTATTGATCATTACTCCGTTCTCTGCGAGTTGTTTTGTAAGTTCCAGGGCCTGCGGATCGTGATCTTCCCCATCGGAGATCAGTATGATGGATTTGTATTTTCTTTCTTTGCTGTTAAAGGCGGCATTGGCGACCCGAAGAGCCTCCGCAATCACCGTTCCCTGTGATGGAACAGCATCCGGACGGGCATTGCTGATGTACATTTTTGCGGCGCCATGGTCGATGGTAAGAGGCATCTGGATATATGCTCTTCCTGCAAAAAGCACAAGCCCGATTCTGTCATTTTCCATTCTGTCCATCAGCCTGGTGACCAGTTGTTTTGCCCGTTCCAGCCGGCTTGGTTTGATGTCTTCCGCCAGCATGCTTTTGCTCACGTCAAGAGCGATCATCACGTCGACACCCTTTCTCCGCACATTGTCCATTTTGCCGGGCTTTTGCAGGTTTGCGGCACCCAGGATCAAAGTGCCTACCGCGAGCATAAAGAAAATGAATTTTAATGCAAAAAGAAAAGGAGAATAAGAGCTGATCAGGCTCTTCGCAAGTATCGGATCACCGATCTTTTTCAACCTGGTTTTTTTCCATCGGATCAGTGCGATAAACAGGATCAGCAATACAGGCAGCAAAACCAGTCCAATCAAAAACTCTATGTGCTGAAACCTGTACATGCTGGCAAATTAATTATTGTTTATTTGTTTCGAACGGTTGAAGTCGGCGATTATGTTAATTTTTAGGATACTTATTACTTCTTACCGAGCATGAAGCCATGTTTGGCGAGAATCTGTTTTAGTATTTTCAGGCGAACGGCTTGCATGTTGAAATTTTCGTCTGGCGAATCAAGAAGCAGCACGAAAAAATACGGTCGGTGATTTTCTTCGATCCATCCATTGATCCAGCCGATGGAGTGCCTGTTTGAGGCATGGGCCCAGCCTGTTTTGTAGCTCAGTTTGTACTCGGGTTTATCTTCCTGCAACATCATCGAGATAACAATTTCCTGTGTTCTATTGAAAAATGGAAGCTGCTCGAAGTACAATCTTTTCAGAAACCCGAGCTGTTCATCTGGTGTAATTTTTATCGAATTATCGAGCCAGAAGGTGTCGACCTTGTTGATGACGGCCCGTCCACCCTTCTTTACGGCTGCGTAACCCAGTGTATCCAGCCATTTCTGCATGGTATCTTTCCCGATCCTTCTCGCCAGTTCCTGGTACCAGGGAACTGCAGAATAATGGAAGGCCTGATTCATGCTCAGGTTTTGGTTCCATTCGGGTATTGAGCGGGTGATACCATCCCAGGGTATTACGGTAGATGAATCTATTACCCGGCCTGTTTGAAGTCCGATAAGTGAGTTGACAATTTTGAAGGTAGATGCGGGCAGGTAGGCGCTATCGCGAAAACGTTGCAGGTCATAAATAGTATAGGTTGCCTGGGCGTTGTCGAACATTCCGAAGGTGCCAGTTACACCGGCGGAATCAAAATAAACCTTTAAGCTTTTGTCTTCCGTAACGCTGTTGGGGGTACAGGCAGCGAAGACGATAATAATTCCGGCAACCAGGATCAGCAAATTCCGCATCAGTGATTTTTTGCAAAGGTAGATTGGAAAGAGTTGGCGCGAGTTGAATGTTGAGCGACCAGCCTGTTTATATCAGGATTAAATTAAACTCCGAGTGGATAGTTCCTTAGGCCCGGTCAGCGTTTTGAACCTGCGCGAGCCCGATCAATTCTGTTACACTCGTTGAACGATAGTCATGTATCATGTTCAGCAGGTTGGAGTAGGGCGCAAAAGACTCCTGTGGATGTGTGGTTAAAATGGCAACGGCCATCATTCCGCCGCGCCTGGCTGCTTCTACTCCCTGGGGCATATCTTCAAATACAATACAATCGGTAGGATCGGCAGCCAATTTTTTGGCAGCCATGATGAAAGTGGCAGGATCCGGTTTACTTTTTTTCACTTCCGCACCGGAAACAATCGCCTTAAAATAATGACGGATGTTTAATCCGTCGAGAACCATATCTACATTTTCGGGCGTGGAACCGCTGGCGATCGCCATCCTGATGCCGGCACCAACGGCCGCATCCAGAAATTGCTGCAGACCATCGATAAGAGCAAGATGCGGACGATAAAGGGCGCGATACCGGGCATCTTTCTTTGTGACCATATCATGCATTTCCCGCTCTGTTAAATGCCTGTCATCGAGGATCCGCGCCAGGATCTCG
>JBDTEB010000568.1:0-10401 GCA_039922795.1 Chitinophagaceae bacterium | reverse complement strand
GGGTTCCGAAATTCGATATCCGCATACATCAGGTAATCGTAATTGCCTTTCTCTGTATCCACCACATCTTCCCATAGTTCACCATGCTCATTCAGGATGCTGTAGATGGCCGTCTCGCCCGTTTTGTGGTCATAATCCACTCCGCTGAAGCAGGTGTGATCCCAAATAAATTCAGAGTATTGTTTTCCGCGGCCTGGAAACGTAAATTTAGTATAGGCCTCGATATCGTAGGGCTCGCTGATAAACTTATCCCGATCTTCGGGATCGACTTTTCTTACACTGATGAGTTCCGTTTCATCTGCTCCGGCTTTATGATTGATCACTATATCTGCATAAACCTGGATCTTGTTTGCATGCAAAACCTCAACGGCGTTTTTATACTCTTCCCTGGTGCCGAATTTCGTTCTCACCGAATTTTTCTGGTCGAATTCACCCAGGTCAAAGAGGTCGTATATATCGTACCCGCTGGCATGTTCACCGCCGTCGCCCTTACATGCCGGGGGCAGCCAAACCGCTGAAATGCCTAACTTCGACAGAGACGCTGCGTTCTTCGCGATCTCTTTCCATAAATTATCGTCTTTCGATGTGTACCAATGAAAATATTGCATCATCACCCCTGAGGCCATAGTCTTATTTATTTTGATTTATATCTCCTTTCCGAAGAAATTTTTTACCGTCTGCGGCAGCGAATAGTAAACTTTAAATGTGTAGAAGCAAACTGCGATCCTTAAATCTCAAGGCGTCTCCGCAATAAGATCCTGAAAGTGGTGCCTTTACCCAGTTCAGATTGTTTTACCGATAACTGGCCCCGGTGATATTGCTCAATAATTCTTTTGGATAAGCTTAATCCCAGTCCCCAGCCTCGTTTCTTCGTGGTAAATCCCGGTTTAAATATGCTGCGCAGGTTCACCGATGCAATTCCCTTGCCCGTGTCACTCACGTCGATGATCACCTGCTCGCCAGTCGTGCGGATGATCACATTAATTTCTCCTTTTCCATCCATGGCATCGAGTGCGTTTTTTAGCAGGTTTTCGATCACCCAGTCAAAAAGGGGTGCCGAAAGCATGGCGTTGATCTCCTTGGCGCCATCGGCGTCTATGCTGAATTTTACCTTCCCCGGAGCGCGTTTGCGGATGTATTCCACCATGTGTTCTATCTGCGCCAGCAGGTCGGTGTTTTCCAGCTGGGGGATGCTGCCAATCTTTCCAAAACGGTCGGAAACAAGGTTAAGGCGGTCAACATCTTTTTGCAACTCCCGCGCAATAGCCTCCTGTTGCGGCTGATCCCTGAGCATTTCAACCCAGCCTTGGAGCGAAGAAATTGGTGTGCCCAGCTGGTGGGCAGTTTCTTTCGCCATGCCGGCCCATACCTGGTTTTGCGTGGCCTGGTGACGGGTGGTAATCGAAATAATCGTGATCACGATAAACAAGGCCACCACCAACAGTTGCACCATCGGGTAGTACCGTACCTCATCCAGCAGGTTGGTGTTTCCATAGTAATATTTGTTGGCGATGTAGGGCTGATCGCTCAGCTTGAGTATAAAAGGTTTATTGCTTTTTTTGAATTGTTTCAGCTTTGAAGCCAGGTAGGTGGAATCTCTTTTTGCCTTTACAGAATCGAGGTTGACAAAATTGACGATGCTGTCTTTTTCATCTGTTTCTATGATCGGGATCCGGTTTTGTTCATTCCGGATCATATTGGGCAGATTCAGGTCCATCCCGGGGTTGCTGACGATGGCGCGACTGGCTTCTACCCAGAGTTCCACCTTTTCCCTCTCCTCCGTCATGATCTTTTTGGCCAGGTACTGGGAATAGATGACGGTGCCCGTCACGATCGATATGGCGATTAGTGCCAGAGCGCTTCTCCAGGTAAAGAGGGAAGATAACATTGCACTAAATTAAACCCGTATAGATTGCAAGCCTTATTTTTGAAGAAATACCTCGCCCAAGAGTGCCCCCTAAAGTCGCAATAGTTATATTAAACTGGAACGGTCGTCAATTTCTGCAACGGTTTCTTCCTTCGATTCTTTCTTCTACTTACGGTAATTACGATGTGGTGGTTGCCGACAACGCCTCCACAGACGACTCTGTTGAATGGACAAAAGCTAATTATCCATCGGTGAGAGTGATCGTTCTTTTGCGGAACTATGGTTTCGCGAGAGGATATAATGAAGCGCTCAAATTTGTGCAGGCAGATTATTATGTGCTCCTGAATTCAGATGTTTATGTGGAACCGGGCTGGCTCGAGCCGGTGATAGACCTGATGGAATCCGACAAAAAGATCGGGGTATGTCAGCCAAAGGTGCTGATGTATGCCGAGCCGACGGTATTTGAATATGCCGGCGGCGCAGGGGGCTGGCTGGATCGTTTTGGCTACCCGTTCGCCCGGGGAAGAGTGTTTGATTATTGCGAGGTAGATGAGGGCCAGTACGATACGGTGGCGCCCATTTTCTGGGCCAGTGGTTGCGCCATGTTCGTGCGGGCGCCGCTGTTTCAGGAGATCGGCGGCTTCGACAATTATTTTTTTGCCCACCAGGAAGAGATCGATTTTTGCTGGCGGCTGCAGTTGGCAGGATATTCGGTTATGGCTTGTCCGGCTTCGAAAGTGTATCATGTGGGCGGTGGAACGCTGCCAAAAGGCAATGAGCGGAAAGTGTTTTTGAATTTCAGGAACAACCTGATCATGCTGGCAAAGAATCTCCCCCGCAAGCAGTTGTGGTGGAAGCTCAGCCTGCGGATCCTGCTGGATGCGCTCTCTGCATGGAAATCATTGTTTTCGGGAGAGGCGACCTATTTCATCGCCGTAATGCGGGCGCATTGGGGACTGGTGAAATGGATGGTTAGAGGAAAAAAGATCAGTGTATTTCCTGCGAACAGGGATGGAAAGCTTGTGGGGCGTTATAATCACAGCATTGTGTGGAGACATTTTGTGGATCACAAAAAGACCTTTAAAGAAATTGTTGGACACAATGAGTGAATTTAAGTTCTAACGACTATTTTTGCCTCGTTAATAAAGCACTTATGGCACAACTCGAAGAAGTAGAATACAAGGATCCCCGGGAAAAAGATTTTTCGTATAGCTGGGTACACTCTTCTGTATTTCTTTTTTATCTGCAGGTGTTTTGTATGGTGGCCTTTATGCTGGGCGGATGTTATGGATTGTATACGCACCGGTACAAGGGAAAGCCCGATGTTGAGATTCCGGGTAATACTTTATATACGCCGAAGTATAAATAAAAGGGGCAGATAAATTTTGCCGGGTCGTCAGGATTTGTACATTTGCAGCCCGGTAAGTTCTTTAGTCGATGCGAAAGTAGCTCATTTGGTAGAGCGCGACCTTGCCAAGGTCGAGGTGGCCGGTTCGAGCCCGGTCTTTCGCTCAGAAAATTCCAAACGCTGTTTGGAATTTTTATTTGGTACACCCGGGTGGTGGAATTGGTAGACACGCAGGACTTAAAATCCTGTGGGCAGTAATGCTCGTGACGGTTCAATTCCGTTCCCGGGTACAACGATAGGGCCTTAAGTCATTGATTTATAATGATTTAAGGCTTTTTTGTGTTGGTTAATCCTCGTTATCCTAAGCTGAGAAATGATTAAAAAATCTTACTTCCTTTTCATCCTGAAGTTCATAATCTCCGAAAACGCGTTCCCTTTTGCTGACGAAAGCAGAAATAGTCCTTTATAGCTATTAAGGGCGGAACGCTTCGGATTCTTGGTGAAAAGGAAAGATGCCTGAAACGTATTTTGTTGCTATTTTTACTTCAATAAATTAACATAGGTTATGCAGACAATTACCTTGGCAATTACTAATAAAAATGCTTTAAAGATCTAACGGGATCTTGAGGAAAAGCAATTCATCAAAATTATTGATGTACCCAGAAGTTCTTCCCTGGCATTACCTGGTAACCTATTAAGCGCTGAAGAATTCAGAAAATGGATAAGACGCTGAAAAATGTGAAACCATGAGTTTAAAAGAAGCAAAGGAAGCATGGCAAAAAGAGACAGCGCATCAACTCAACCCCGCGGATTAAGGATCAGTCGCAACGTCGCAACGCCTATCTGAATATACTTGACATCACATTAGTCGCCGCAATATTGTTTATAGATTTGGTAGAACAAAAGATCACACTGCCGCCAACGAATCAATTCCCTTTGGTTAATTCAATGCAACGAGCAGTTAAAGACATTTACGCATAATTAATAAAGGATTTTGATTCTGATGATTTTGTTTGATTTCTAAAACTCTTGAATATTATACCCAGTTAACCGGCAATTTTATTTTTTCGATTTTTGTTTTAGTCTGGCTTGTTTCAAACATTCTGTCAGCCTTATTTTAGCCTTTAAAGCTAAACTTCCACGATTAATCAGGTGCGAGACGGGGATCAAAAGACCATCAATAAAGAGCCCCTTTTTCCGGGCGCCTTTTCCATTGCTCCCTGAAATTAATTAAATGTTCTTTCACATCTTTGCGGCCGTACCCACGATCAGTCACCTGGAAGATCCCTTCGCAGTTCCCACCTTCATTCCGTTTGGCACCTTACCCCTGTATCCCGACAGCCGTTTCAGCATCCCCTGTTCATCAGCGGGTATATAGACCTTTCCTTTAACCTTCTGCGGATCGAAATAGTAGTCGTAAATATATTGGTAGTTTACGTTTTGCGACAGCGCCTGATACAGTTCATACTGCTGGATGCCATCTTTGCTTGTCTTGAACGGGATCACAAACGTGATGAACAATGGTTTATCCTGTTTAGCTTTTTCGAACACTTCGAGATTCATTTTCCAGACTTCATAGCTTTCCGCTCCTGAAATTTTGCGGAATGGATCCACATCCTGGCTAAACATTCCTGTTAAGGTTGCCTGCTCATCCACCAGTGTGGCGGGCTGGTCGGATTTTCCTGCATAAGCGGTCTTCCATTTCCTGATCCATGTCCGGTACCTCTCGTATTCGGCGTCCATTCCGTTCTGGTATTTGGGATCCTTATGCCCCTTTGCCACTTCCTTCGCATAGGGCAAAGCCGCCTCCGCCGCATCAAGAAATTCTGCAATAGTTACCCGATGAAAAGGAAGTTGATTATTCGGTGCGAGAATTACTGCCTGGTTGCGCACAATAAAGGGCGCACAGTTTGCGGAGATCTTTGGATCCGCAGTTTTGTATGGATCGTTTGCCGCAAGGCGGGACCTATCGGCCTGTGCCTGCCACGTGACGTAACACACACCCGGACCGTTTAGGAATTCGATCGGATTGCCGCCAGGAAGCTGATTGAACCCTACCGGAAATTTGAGGTATTCTTCGCTGACGGCTGTCAAATTTCCTTTTGCATCCATGTTTTTATAGCTCACATTCCAGACGCGAAAATCGAGATAATAACTGTGCGGACGATAGTCCTTGAAATCTGAACTGGTCCTTATCGTCAGAATTGACTTAAACGATCCCACGCCGCCTACCGGGTGATAGCTCTGCATCATCCAGTCCACCATTTTGTACATTTCCGCTTTCTGACCCACAGTCAGCGTGCGGCCTTCGGCAGTCAATGGCTTCCAGGGTTTCTCCGGCACCCAATTGATCCAATACAGGATACTATCGTTAAGTTGCGCGTCTCTATTCTGGGTAAATGCCGCGAAATAAATTGAGATAGACAAAGCGAATAAAACGATTTTTTTCATGACAGAGATTTAGTAGCCTTCAAAATATGAACAAAATTGTAAAAATGGAAATGCACTACGAGTGAGGGGACGATCACTCTCACAAATCTTTTTCAGGGTGCAACGGCAACAGGCAAAGCCAACTTTGAGTCGATAAACGTGTACGAATACTGGCGGTGATTGACCCTCTAAACCTCCGATATAATTTAATCAGGAAATTGATGTACCGCGCTTTTTATTAAATTCTCATACATTCCATGAACAGGAATTTTCCATTGACCAGTCATTAAATATCGTACTTTGAAGGTCGCCTGACTTCCAGGCTGGAAATTAAAACCGTAAATGTTCGCGCAAATAAAGAAAAACACTTATTCTATGCCAGTGTGGTCGAGAAAAAATTTAATTTTCCTTCTCATTTGGGCCAATTTTCCTATTATCCTCTCGTTTTTGAATTCCTCAATAAATCGCCGGCTACCCATTGAAAAGACTATAGAAGGATACCTGAACTGGCTTACAGCGATAAATTTCGTTGCGCTCTTTATAGGGGCGCTACTTGTTCGCAGGCGTCAAAAAAAGTTCGACAGGCAACTGCTCGAGGACAACAACAAATCCTGGAATGAGCGAATGTCAGGTAAGTATCCACATTGGAACGAAGCAAGTAGTACTGTGGAACAAACTATTTAATTTGTAATCAGAATTTTTGAAGTTTAAAAATTCCGTCATAATAGAGGCTTGGCGACCAAAGCAATAATGTTAAAGAAAATGACCATCTCAAAACCAGCCGTATACTACGCATCATTTGTGTCCCTGTTTGTCAGCATGTTTGTACTGCCCGCCATTGTTCAAAGTCGGAGGAGTCTTCATTGGATTCAAATAGCCATTGCAGGTGCGATATTGATTTTACTTTTTATGTTTGTTTTTGAAAAAAATAAAATGTTTCCAGGGTTAAACCGTTACGTCCTGGCAATAATTCTTTTCATTATTATTTCTTCCATTTTCTTCCTGATATACTGGATCTAACACAGCCGCTCACCCGCCTTAATCAAACCTTTTTCTTCTCACCAGGGGCCTTCGCTTTCATCAATTGCCACGTATTCTCTTTCACCTTTGCTTCTCTAAAACATTTCCTGAATTCAGCGGAAGAATTGAACTTCATTTGATCGATCACCCGTGACTCATAATTGACATCAAAAGATGTTGATTGAAATGGCCAGGGCACAACGGTGAGCTTGTTATCGCCCATAGAATATAACTGATATTTGGTATTATTCGGTCCCTGACTGATCTCGATCGAGCGTTGTTCCGATTGAATCAAATCCTGGCAGATGATGAGGGAAAAAGCATCACACCATTCCAACAGCGAGTAGTTTGTTTTCGTTTCTTCCAACGACATACCGAGTTCTTTGCGCCATCCGGCACGCAGGCTGTTTTGTTCTTTTAAAAAACGCTTTGCGGCAGAATCTTTTTTCGCAAAATCCCTGTAAAGGAAATCCATGTGATAAGAGGTTATCAGAGCGATATACCTGCTCTTGGTGATGGAAAGTTCATGTAGTTTCTGGCAGTGGGCAGCATCAAATTCTTTCATGTCGAAATTCAGCGGGCCACCTTGTGGTGTCAGTAATTCCTCTCCATCCAATTCAACCTCCGCATCGTCATGTTCGGCGATGGCAAGCAATGTTTCCGCCCAGCGGACAGGCCTTTCAGTTATTTTCCATTGCATCCCGAGCTGCATGGCCAGCAGGCCGTGAGCACGTTGCGTGATCACTTCCCATCCGTTTTGAATATAGTTAACAACCATACCCGCTATTCTGCAAATTCTGAACCCCGTTAGCGAAACTTCTTTTTGCGGCTGGTAAACAACGCAATTGTGGTGATCAATATTCCCGCAGCTACAGCGGTCGCCATTGTTTTTTTGCCCGTCTTGCCTTCACCGGTTCCGTCAATAGACGTTCCAAAGGGCAGCGGTTGAAATACATTACCACTTGACATGGGTGAAGGTTCTGCATGAAGAAAATAGGTTTCCATGACCTTTGCCGTCATCTGTCTCATCAGCGCAGGCATAATAAGATATCCGATTTTTAACGCGTAGGATGCGGCGCCGATCATCGTGGATTTTTTCGGATGGAGTGCCATCCGCACTGCTGCCCGGGCAACTTTTCTCGGGTCGTAAACAGGTGGAGCAGGCTTCAATAAAACTCCAGTATAGTTTGCTGCATGCCCGATACCCGGTGTATCCAAAAATGCCGGGTACAGATTGCACACATGAATGGCGGGCCAGCCATGCAACTCGCCCTGCAGCGCCTCTGCAAAGCCTTTTAGTCCGAATTTACTTGCCGAATAGCCCACGGCGTAGGGTGTGGGGTAAAATCCCGCGATAGAAATATTATTGATAAGAATCCCTGCCCGCTGAATTTTAAAGACCGGTATCACCGCATGCGCTCCATGAATATATCCCATCAGGTTTGTTCTGATCACCTGTTCGTGTACTTCAATCGGGGTATCGGTAAAACCGCCAGCTGCCAAAACGCCCGCATTGTTTACCCACACATCAATTCTCTGGTGAAATTGTAAGGCCTGCTTTACGAGGTTTACAACGGAAGCATAATCTGTAACGTCGGACTGCACGGCAACAGCAGTTCCGCCCCAGGTTTCACATTCTGCGGCCAGTTCATGCAATACTTCTATTCGCCGTGCTGCCAAAACGAGGTGTGCCCCCTGTTTGGCAAATTCAATAGCAGTAGCTCTACCCGCGCCACTGGAGGCCCCGGTGATCACGACTACTTTTCCCGCGAGACTTTTACGGGATGGAGCATTTTTTTCTGAACTGCGCATGTAGGTAGATGTTAGTGATAATCTATTAAAAAATTATGCCATATCTAAAGGATAGTCCGATCCCCACTTTATCGGGAATCGCTATCCTTGGGAACTGATATCCTGCACTAAAGCTCCCTATCTTATCGCCTAAAGCGGTTTTATCCAGTGGCACAATTATTCAGATTGTGTTGACAGATGAAACCGATATTTCTATGCCGGCGTTTTAAACCCGACCTATGCAATTCGAACTAAACATCTGTTATAAAAAAAATTTCACATGCCTACAAAAATGCCAGCCAGGGGTAGTGTAAATCCCCAGCCAAATGATCTTTCTGCCAATAATCCCGTGAATGAAAAAGTCGAGTCCCTGCAACCTAACACGGCAGACGCTACCGGTCAATTTCTTACCACAAATCAGGGCTTAAGAATCAACGATGACCAGAACTCTTTAAAGGCCGGAAACCGCGGCCCATCCTTGTTGGAGGATTTTATTTTCCGCGAGAAGATGACGCATTTCGATCATGAACGCATTCCCGAGCGTGTTGTGCATGCCCGCGGATCGGCCGCTCATGGAGTATTTAAAGTGTACGAATCACAATCAGCGCTTACCAGGGCCGGCTTCCTCCAGGACCCCTCCGTGGAAACGCCTGTCTTTGTGCGTTTCTCCACTGTTGCCGGTTCACGTGGTTCAACCGACCTCGCCAGAGACGTGCGCGGCTTCGCGGTAAAGTTCTACACCCAGGAGGGAAATTTCGACCTCGTCGGAAATAATATGCCGGTGTTTTTTATCCAGGATGCGATAAAATTCCCCGACCTGGTACATGCCGTAAAGCCTGAACAGGACAATGAAATACCACAGGCCGCATCTGCGCATGATACGTTCTGGGATTTTATCTCCCTGATGCCGGAAAGTGCTCACATGATCATGTGGGTAATGAGTGACCGGGCAATTCCCAGGAGCCTTCGCATGATGGAAGGTTTTGGTGTGCATACCTTTCGGTTTGTAAACGCAGAAGGCGTATCGAACTTTGTGAAGTTCCATTGGAAGCCGTTACAAGGAGTGCATTCTGTGGCATGGGACGAAGCACAGAACATTTCGGGCAAGGATTCCGACTTTCATAGAAGAGATCTATGGAACGCCATCGAAAGTGGCAGTTTTCCGGAGTGGGAACTTGGGGTACAGATCGTTCCAGAAGCAGATGAACACAAATACCCTTTCGATCTGCTGGATTCTACCAAACTTATTCCCGAGGAACTTGTACCCGTTCAACGCATAGGCAAAATGACCTTAAACAGAAATCCCGATAATTTCTTTGCAGAAACAGAACAGGTTGCTTTTCACATCGGGCATGTTGTTCCGGGCATTGATTTCACTAATGATCCGTTGCTGCAAGGCAGGTTGTTTTCTTATACCGACACGCAACTGTTGCGTCTCGGAGGGCCTAACTTCCATGAAATTCCTATCAATCGTCCCATCGCACCCGTACACAATAATCAGCGCCAGGGACATATGCGTCAAACCATCAATAAAGGCAAAGCAAGTTATCATCCCAACAGTTTGGGTGGTGGATGTCCTTTCCAGGCAGGCCAGATGGATGCCGGGTTTGTTTCCTACGCCGAAAAAATCGATGCACATAAAGTGCGTGAAAGGAGCAAAAGCTTTTTCGATCACTACAGCCAGGCAACGCTCTTTTTTAATAGCCAATCCGACCCGGAAAAAAGCCACATCATAGATGCGTTAAGTTTTGAATTGGGCAAGGTGCAAACTATAGAGATCAGACTGCGCATGCTAAGGATCCTCTCAAAGATTGACCAGGGACTTGCCGCTGCAGTTGCGTATAATCTAAGATTGGTTGTACCGAAAGATGACGGTGAACCGATCAATCAAAGTATTCCCGCAGATGGCAACCCGGCAGATTTTCAATCGGTGACGGTGGAAGTA
>JBDTEB010000567.1:0-5814 GCA_039922795.1 Chitinophagaceae bacterium | reverse complement strand
AACTAACAAGACGGTGCCAGCTGCCGGCACTAATAAAATAAAATCCGGTCAGTGTGATCGAAACGCGAATGATGAAACTTCCCATCACCCATAACCAGGGAAGTTTGGCCTTCAAGCATATGTTGACAGTAAACCAGAGGCCGCCGAAAAACATGGCGCCCAAAATCAGGCCGGCAGTAAAAGCCACTATGTTTGATAAGGTTTCATTCATTGTCTGCTTCTTTATCGTTATGCATCTCTTTGTCTTCTTTAGTGACCCAAAACCAGGCAATAATGCTTCCGCTGAATAATCCCAGGACGAGGCAGGTAAGTGTCCAGGAAAAGGTTTGCGGATGTTTTTTATCCAGCCAATATCCTAACCCTGCACCCAGTAATGTTGGCACCACCACTGACCATCCCACCATTCCCATCATACCAAGACCCATCCAAACGCCGTTATTTTTATCACGAATCGCCTTGAGTTTCTGTCTCTCCTTATCTGCAATTCGCCGGCTGAAAAAATCCTCGTTCTGTTTGTTGTTTGAAGTTTCCATACCTAATCGTTGCGAAATTTATCATAGCTGTAAATAAAACCACCGTTCAGCTTTACCGTTACCGCTTGCATATTGCTCTCCATTTCATCCTGTTTTTTAAACTCATTTTGCACGAGTTCACTCAGCTTGCCGAGATCAACCCCACCAACGGCATTGCGTACAGAAACCAACACTTCGCTGCCCGCCTTCACCATCACCCCTGAATCAACGGCGAGATATTTTGCTCCATCCTTTTTTGTTTCATACATCAGAATTCCCGGTATCAAAGCCGCCACACAATCCAGCCTTTGGGGTAAGAGGCCATAAGAACCGTTGCTTGTCTCCATCACAATGTTGCTTACATCGTTGATGTCGGCAAACACTTTGAAAGGAAGAAGAATTTTAAGATGCATTGACAGGTATTTTTCAGGCTTTGGCTTTTTTCAATTCATCGATTGACCCGATCATATAAAACGCACTTTCAGGATAATCTTTAAACTCATCTGCAAGAATTCGTTCGCATCCATCCAACGCATCTTTCAAGCTCACCTGTTTTCCCTTTATACCGCTGAATTGTTCGGTGGCAAAAAAAGGCTGCGTGAGAAACCTTTCGATGCGCCTCGCACGGTTCACTACTTTGCGATCCGGCACCGATAATTGTTCCATGCCAAGCATCGAAATAATATCCTTTAATTCTTCGTACTGCGCCAATGTTTGCCGTATTTGCTGTGCAAGATTATAATGTCTTTCACCGATGATGCCCGGTGTTGCCATCTTGGAATTAGACTGCAGCAAATCAATGGAAGGATATAAACCTTCACTGGCTTTTTTTCGTGATAAAGCGATGGAGGCCGACAGATGGGAGAAGGTGTGCACAGCTGCAGGATCAGTAAGATCATCTGCGGGTACATACACTGCCTGTATAGACGTGATGGCGCCGGTATTCGTATAGGCGATGCGTTCTTCCAGCTCTGAAAGTTCAGTGCCCATTGTAGGTTGATACCCAAGCCTTGAAGGCATTTGTCCCATCAAACCAGACACCTCCATACCGGCTTGTATAAACCGAAATATATTATCAATGAGTAACAGCACATCGCGATGTTCATCATCCCGGAAATATTCAGCCATCGTGAGCGCTGCATGTCCCACGCGAAAACGCGCACCTGGAGGCTCATTCATTTGTCCGAAAACCATAACCATATCTTTAAGCAGATCGGCTTCTTTCATAGCGTTGTACAATTCATTTCCCTCACGACAACGTTCACCAATACCACAGAACATGCTCACACCTTTATTATGACCTACCATGTTATGGATCATCTCGGTAAGCAAAACAGTTTTGCCCACACCGGCGCCGCCGAACAAACCGGCTTTGCCGCCGCGTTCCAGCGGGATTAAAACATCGATGGCTTTAATGCCCGTTTCGAATACTTCAGATTTTGCCGAGCGACTCGCCAATGAAGGTGGTGACTGGTGTATATTGCGCTGCTGCATTTGCGGCAAAGGATCCAGATGATCGATCGTATTGCCAAAAACATCGAACATGCGCCCCAGAATTTCTTTACCCACAGGAACAGTGAGTTCCGTATCATTTGTTTCCACATCCATGCCACGAGCCAGTCCCTGGGTGGGATTTAATGCAATGCCGCGCACCATACGATCGTCCAGTTGAGCCAGTACTTCTATGGAAACCTCCTTGTTTTTACCGGAATGTAATAAAGTATAAACGGGGGGAAGTTTTGTTTCAAACCGAACATCTACAACACTCCCCCGAACGGCAATAATTTTTCCATGTTGCAGTTTTACGGGCGAGCTGGTTTCTGTTGTATTCATTTATTGTCCTTCGGTAATTTATTTAGAGACTCTTTTGAAATATCGACGATGACTTTGCTGTTCTGCCACTGTATTTCTTTTATATTTCGGGTTTCAATAAAAACCTTTTCACCATTAAACCAGCTATGCCTATCAACTACCAGTTGCATAATTTGCCAGTTGTCATCGTCGAAAATAAAATCAGATACATGACCGATGTCGCCATCAGAAGAGTGAATATGATATCCGATGATTGTTTCCGTGCTTCTTAAGTGAAGGTCATCATCAACCCTTTTATCCCTGGAATCAGCTTCTGTCAATATTTTCTCATCGATGACAGGATCATTATCCATGACGGCTGCTGAACCTCCTGCATAAAACCCGCTTCCACCATATCTTTGCCAGGCATAGTGGCCGTAGAGTTCGATATCCTGCTGCTGAGAAACAGGCTTATCCGTATCAATGTCCGGGCTTGTCCTGATCTGTTCCTTGCTAAGATTTACGGAAAACATTCCGGATTCGGTGTTCCCCTTAATTATGGCTTGTGGTGAAATGAGCACTTTTCGGTTGAGAAACCAATTTCCCGTTTCTAAAATAATATAACGGATCACCCATGTGGTATCTTCAAAGTAAAACTCTTTAACTTTTCCGATCTCGCCATCCGTGGCATGCATGGTATAGCCAATTAAACTCTTAATGTTGCGCTGCATATTGTTTCAATTTAACTGCTTTTAATATAGCCAATTAATACAACGGTAAAGGTCTATCCATCGGAGCACTAAAACTTATATAGTTGCAGTAGTAAATTGCAATATTCACACATTGCCTGAAAAACTCACTAAGCTTTCGATATGAATACTCGTCGGAAATAAGCAGGCCAAAGCCATTTACTTTTACATCCGATCCATATACCAGTTGAGTTCTTTTTCAATCTTATGGTTATGCACAATGAACTGGATGATTTTCTGCAAGCGAAAAAACGCAGTTTCGCTCTTGACGACATAGTCATATGCACCATGGTGCATACAGCTAACGGCCACGTCGATACTATCTTGCGAGGAAAGCATAACTACGGGAGTAAATGGCCGGAAGGCCTTTATCTTATCCAGCGTATCAAGTCCGTTCATTGCGTAAGGAGTGATACCATCAAGATGATAATCCAAAATGATCAGATCAGGCTCCTGTTTCAACTCTGCAATGCATAATTCCCCGGTAATAAATGTAGAGATTGAGAATTTTGTGTGTTCAACAAAGTCTATTCTCAGGGAATTTAAAAACAATGCGTCATCATCCACCAGGAAGATTTTATCCATATTGATTTTTTCAGGTAGAATTTTTGATTATGATGCTTACCGGGCCGAAGCCGGATACTTACGATCCTGTGTACACGCCCGTCAAATTCGGCAGAGTTACCCCGCCTTCATAGTTCTTCGATTGAATTCCTTTTCTTATCTTTAAGCTTCCTGAAATGACTGGGCGACAATCCGGTTGATTTTTTAAACTGGTTTGACAAATGGGCAACGCTGCTATAGTTCATCTTCCAGGCAATTTCCGAGATATTAAGCTCCCCATAAATGATATACTCTTTGATCTTTTCGATTTTGTGAGATATGATAAATTTTTCTATCGTTGTTCCCTGAACTTCCGAAAACAAATTCGCCATATATGTATAATCGTAACCGAGCTTTAAAGCCAGGAAGTCTGAAAAATTAACTTTTATCATCTCAAACGAATGGTGCACCATTTCAATAATGACAGTTTTGATTTTTTCTATCAATATTGCGCGCTTGTCATCCATGAGCTGTAGTCCTGCAGACTGGAGCGCCACCTTAAGCTGCTCACGTTGTTCATCATTTATGTTCTCCATTATTTCCACTTCTCCCAATTCAACAATAATAAAGTGGAGACCCAGTTTCTTCAACTCTTCTTTCACAGCCATTTTGCAACGGTTGCTGACCATATATTTGATGTATAGCTTCAAGAAAATTCTGTTTATGCCTGTTTTTATGAACTAAGGTATGGCAGCATAAAATCCTTTAATCTGAGTCGCATAAAGTTCAGTGATCGTAAGGGCCAAATTGTTACATCATTGTGAGTAAAAGTTACATTCTTCCCACATTTCAAGGGAGACTGTTGATTTTTACCTGCTCCTCTTTCAGCTCCTCGCATGCTTGCAGACACACATCACTTATCTCGTCAATCATATTATTGATGCCATCCACATGCCCTCCAGATCCTGCAAAGTCCTGAATCTTCCTGGCCGTTTTTTCGAATCTCTGTTCCATGCCCATAATAGAAAATGAAGGGATGATTTTATGTACCGAAGCATATAACTTTTGCCGATCTTCTTCCCGGAAGCTTTTCTGCATTGCTTGTACAAGTGGAGGAGTTTGTACCAGGTATAAATTGATCATCTCGTTTATAAGGTCCGGATTCGATTTCGTACGGCGGTACAAGTAAGTCAGATCGGTACACGACGACATTCTTTTTTTACTCTTTTGCGCAAAATCTTTTTGACCGGGCATGCCTTGTCTTTTTAACAAGCCGATAATCTTGCGGTATAATAATTTTTCGTCAACGGGCTTGGCGATATAATCATTCATTCCTACCGCTTTGCACTTGATTACATCCACATTGGTAACATCCGCTGTTAACGCAATAATGGGTAGGGACAATTGCATCTTGTCCCTGATGTATTCAGTTGCCTCGAATCCACTCATGTCTGGCATATGTAAATCCATTAGCACAATATCGTAGGCGTTGTGTTTAAGTTTTTCAATGGCCACTTGTCCGTTACCAGCTATATCGCATCTAAAATGAAAATCTTCGAGCACCGTGTTCATGAGAAACTGGTTTAATGGAATATCCTCAACAACCAAAACGCTGACGTTAGTGATCTCCTGATCGAGTTGAATAACTTCCACGAGGGATTCTGCTGTCGCTTTCGTTTTCTTGAGCGGGAGAATAAACCTGAACGCAGATCCTTTTCCTATTTGGCTCTCCACTGAAATACTCCCTTCCTGTTGCTCAACCAGTTGCCTCGAAATGGCAAGGCCCAGCCCTGTACCTCCATATAACCGGGAGGTTCCATTAGACGCCTGCTGAAAGTTCTCGAAGATTTTTTCCAGTTTATCTTCCTCCATTCCGATACCGGTATCCTTTACTGTAAATTCAACTTTTGCCTCCTCATCAGTACCTGAAAGCAAACGAACACTGACAGTTATTGTACCCTGGCTGGTGAACTTTATTGCATTACTCATCAGGTTCAAAATGATCTGGTGTAACCGTACCGGATCTCCCATTAAAACCTCCGGGATACGGGCGTCATATTCTTTGACCAGCCTGAGATTTTTTTCCTGAATTTTATTCTCAAACAAATGCAATGTTGCGGATATGGAACTAGCCAGTTTGAAAGGTATCTGCTCGAAGGTCATCTTACCTGATTCAACTTTTGCCAGATCAAGGATGTCGTTTATGAGTACGATAAGCG